>JBOIFB010000250.1:0-4212 GCA_050741415.1 Burkholderiales bacterium
CAGATGAAGTCCCACCTGCCGGTGGGGCGCCTGCTGGTGCGGCTCGGCTTCGTTTCCGAAGCCACGTTGCGCGACGCGCTGTCGGAAAAGCTCGGATTGCAGTCGGTCGACCTGACACGGATCATCGTCGACCCCAGCGCACTCAAGATGCTGCCGCGCGACCTGGCGCGGCGCTACCGCATGTTCCCGATTGCGCTCGATCGCCAGGCCAAAAAGTTCATCGTCGCGCTTTCGGACACCAACAACATCGTCGCGATCGACCAGCTGCGGGCTCACCTCAAGGACAACCTGGAAATCGAGCTGCGGCTGGCGGGCGATTCCGAGATCGAGCGCGCGATCGAGCACTACTACGGTCACGAGTTCTCGATCGACGGCATTCTGCGCGAGATCGAAACCGGCGAAGTCGACTACACGTCGCTCGCCGACGACGACGAGTACAGCCAGCCGGTGGTACGGCTGATCTCCGCGCTGCTGGCCGACGCGGTCGAGCGCGCCGCCTCGGACATTCACTTCGAGCCCGAGCAGAGTTTCCTTCGCATCCGCTACCGCATCGACGGCGTGCTGCGCCAGATCCGCTCGCTGCACAAGACCTACTGGCCGGCCATGGCGGTTCGGCTCAAGGTCATGTCGAAAATGAACATCGCCGAGACCCGCGCGCCGCAGGACGGCCGCCTGTCGGCGACCATGTCCGGCCGCGCGATCGACTTCCGCGTCTCGAGTCTGCCCACCTCGCACGGCGAGAACCTGGTGCTTCGCATCCTGGACCGCCAGAAGGGCATCGTGCCGCTCGACAAGCTCGGGCTGGAAGAAGCGCAGCTCGACATGCTCAAGCGCATGATCGCGCGGCCGGAGGGCATCATCCTGGTCACCGGGCCCACCGGCAGCGGCAAGACGACCACGCTGTATTCGGTACTGAATCACATCAATTCGGACGGGGTCAACATCATGACCCTGGAGGACCCGGTCGAATATCCGATGACGCTCATCCGCCAGACCTCGGTGTCCGAGGCGGCGAAGCTGGATTTCGCCAACGGCATCCGCGCGATGATGCGGCAGGATCCCGACAAGATCCTGGTCGGCGAGGTGCGCGACCGCGACACCGCCGAGATGGCGTTTCGCGCCGCGATGACCGGCCACCAGGTGTACTCGACGCTGCACACGAATTCCGCGGTCGGCGCGATTCCGCGCCTGCTGGACATCGGCATCGTGCCGGATGTGATGGCGGGCAATATCATCGGCGTCATCGCCCAGCGCCTGGTGCGCAAGCTGTGCCGCACCTGCCGCCAGTCCTACGACCCGGACGTCAAAGAGCGGCGGCTGCTCGGATTGACGCCGGCCGAGGCAGCGGTGCTGTACCGCGCCGTGGGCTGCGAACAATGCGATTACCAGGGTTACCGGGGACGCACCGCGATCATGGAAATCCTCAAGATTGACGGCAGCATCGACGAGTTGATCGCACGCCGCGCGACCACGCGTGAAATCCTGAACGCCGCGCGGACCAAGGATTTCAAGACCTTGGCCGAAGACGGCATGCGCCAGGTGCGGGCAGGCCTCACCAGCGTCGACGAGCTCATGCGGGTAGTCGACATCACCGACCGTATGGCTTAGCCAAGGGCGCTCCGGCCCCGGTACTGATGCCGCTCTATACATACAAGGCGGTCGACGGCGCGGGCAAGAATGTTCTCGGCCGGGTCGAGGCGGTGAACGTGTTCGATCTCGAGCAGCGCCTGACCCGCATGGGCCTCGACCTGATCAGCGGCGCGCCTTCGAGTCAGAAGAGCCGCTTCATCGGCGGCGCCAAGATCAAGCGCCAGGATCTGATCAATTTCTGCTTCCACCTCGAGCAGCTCTCCAGCGCGGGCGTGCCGGTGGTCGAAGGCCTGACAGACCTGCGCGACAGCCTCGAGAATCCGCGCCTGCGCGAGGTCGTCTCGGGAATGATCGAATCGATCGGCGGCGGGCGCAGCCTGTCGCAGGCGATGGCCGAGTACCCGGAGGTTTTCGGCCAGGTGTTCGTCAGCTTGGTGCGCTCGGGCGAGCAGACCGGCCGCCTGCCCGACGTGCTGAAGAGCCTGACCGAGTCGCTCAAGTGGGAAGACGAGCTCGCGGCGCAGACCAAGAAGCTGATCATCTATCCGGCGTTCGTCGGCTCGGTCGTGCTGCTGGTCACGCTGTTCCTCATGATCTACATCGTGCCGCAGATGACCGGCTTCATCCGCAACATGGGGCAGGAGATTCCGCTCCAGACGCGAATCCTGATCCAGGTCTCGAATTTCTTCGTCCACTACTGGTGGGGCGTGATCGCCGCCCCGTTCGTGATCTGGTTCGGAGTGAAATTCGCCGCGCGCACCTATCCGTCGGTGGCGTTCGCGATCGATCACTACAAGATCTCCGCGCCCCTGGTCGGGCCGATCCTGCGCAAGATCATCCTGTCGCGTTTCGCCTCGAGCTTCGCGCTGATGTACGCTTCCGGCATCACGGTGCTCGACGCCATTCGCAGCTCGGAGGAGATCGTCGGCAACAAGCCGCTCGAGAACGCGCTGCGCACCGCCGGGCAGCAGATCGCGGAGGGCAAGAACCTCACCGCGGCATTCCAGGACGCGGCGCTTTTCCCGCCGCTCGTAATACGGATGCTGAGGATCGGCGAGAACACCGGCGCGCTCGACACCGCCCTGCTGAACGTGAGCTACTTCTACAATCGCGAGGTGCGCGAAGGCATCGCCAAGGTGCAGGCGCTGATCGAGCCGGCTCTGACGCTGGTGCTGGGCGCGATTCTGGGTTGGGTGATGCTCTCGGTGCTCGGCCCGGTCTACGACACCATTTCCAAGATGAAGTTCTAGCGCCAGCGCATGTCGACCAAGCACCTCCTCTACTTCACCGCGACCGAGCACTACGTGTATCGCTGGTCGCGCCGCGCGCTCGCGCTGGAGGCCAGGTTCAGCGCCGACGACTCCGGCGCGATCGATTTCCGCGCGTACCTGCGCGGCAAGAAGCGCGCGCTGTTCTATCTCGTCGCCGACCTCGCGGGCGAGGACTTTCACGAAGACCAGATTCCCTATCTGCGCGGCGGCGACCGCCAGGCGGTGATCGAGCGGCGCCTGGCGCAACGCTACCGCGACACGCGGCTCGCCGCGGCCCTCTCGCTCGGTTACGTCACGGGCGAGCGGCGCAACGAGCGGCTGCTGCTCGCCTCGTTCACCAACACGCAGCAGTTCACGCCCTGGCTCGACGCGCTGACCGAGTCCGGCACCAAGCTCGCCGGAGTGTTCTCCGTGCCCCTGGCCGCGCCCGCCCTCGCCAGGCGCCTGGGCGTGCGCGCGGGGCGCTGCTTCGTCATCACCGCCGATCGCGCCGGGCTGAGGCAATGTTTCGTCGATAACGGCAGGCTGCGCTTCGCGCGCCTGGACCAAATCGCGAACATGACTCTGGACGACCTGGCCGCGTTCGTGCGCTCCGAGACGGTGCGCCTGGGCCAGTACCTGACCACGCTGCGTGCGCTGCCGCGCGAAGGCTCGCCGCTCAAGGTGATGGTCGTCGCACCCGCGGGACAGAAGGCGGCCTTCGAGCGCGTCCTGGCCTCCGACGCCAGGTTCGATTTCCACATCTCCGATCTGAATGAGGCCGCGCGCGCCGCCAAGGTGGGCGAGGCGCCCGAAGAAACGCTCGCCGAGCGCCTCTACCTGCATCTGACGATCAGGCGCACGCCGAAAGAGCAGTTCGCGCGCAGGGAAGACCGGCGCGGCTACGTCCTGTGGCAACTGCAGCGCGGCATCGCCCTCGCGGGCGCCGCCGGCCTGGCCGCCTGCGCGCTGTACGCGGGCGCCCAGTGGCTCGATGTGATCTCCGCCCGCGGCCAGGCCGCGGGCGAGCAGCGAGAGGCAGACCTTGCCGCCGAGCGCTATCGCCGCGTCACCGCCACGTTCCCGGTGACGCAGACCACGACCGATAACCTCAAAGCGACCGTGATCGAGTTCCGCAAAATTGCCGACGGCACCGCGTGGCCGGAACCCGCGTTCGTGCACCTGTCCAAGGCGCTCGACGATTTTCCCCAGATCGAGCTCGAAAGCCTGATCTGGCGCGTGAGTCCGCCGGGCGGGCGCACTGCGAGCGCAGCGCGCGGCGGCGCGCCGGCTTCGACCGGATTGCTCTCCGGCAAGGAAAGCGAAGAGCTCGAGATCGGCGGACGCGTGGCGGCCACGCAAGGCTCCGACT
>JBOIFB010000251.1:0-4211 GCA_050741415.1 Burkholderiales bacterium
CCCAGCTTGCCGTCCACCTTCTCCAGCGACTCCCGGATCGGCTTGACCAGTTCGTCCACGGCCTTCTGGCGCTTCTCGAGGTCGCCTTTTGCACTCTCCTGGAATTTCTCCAGCGTCGCTTTCGCCAGCTCGATGAAGGATTGGTTGTTGCTCTTCAGCGCCTCGGAGGAGAGCGCCTTGAAGGCATCGGAGAGTTTTCGCTGCGCGTCGTCGAGCAGCGCGAGCTTTTCGTCCGAAGCCTTGCGCTCTTCGGTCAGCCGCGTTTCCAGCTCCGCGAGCCGTGCGCCCGCCTGCGCAAGCAATCTGTCGCGCTCGGCGAGTCTGGTCTCCAGATCCGGAACCCGTGCCGCTTTTTCCTCGGCGGCTGCTTTCGCGCCCGACTCGGCTCTGAGCAATTCAACGGTCTTCTCGTGCCGGAACCTGGTTGCTTCGAGCTCGCCGCCCCGCTCGCCGAGTTGCTGCTGAAGAGATTGCATCCGGGCTTGCGCGCCGGCGATCGCCGCGTTCTCTCGCACCCCTCGCAGCAGCCAGGCACCAGCGGCGCCCGCTACGAAAGCCGCGACGGCAATCAATATCGATTCAGTCATATACGCCCTCCAAGCGCTATGTTTCCCTTATAACGTTCGTTATAATTTCCGGCGGAGGTGTTGCGATGAAAATCAAGATCACGACCGTGGGAAATTCCGCCGGAGTCATCCTGCCGAAGGAGCTGCTCGCGCGGCTGCGGCTCGGCAAGGGCGACACGCTCTACGCGACCGAGCTCCCGGACGGTGTCAAGCTTTCTCCCTACGACTCGAAGCTGGCCGGGCAGATGGAGGTCGCGGAGAAGGTGATGCGCAAGCGCCGAACCCTCTTGCGCAAGCTCGCCGCGAGCTGAGACTGCCCGATGCTCGTCTGGCTGGAGAAAGCGACGGTGCTCGCGATTCACGATCGCCAGGTCGCCGAGCATGGCGGCAGTGCCGGGGTGCGCGACGAGGGGCTGCTCGAATCGGCGCTGGCGCGGCCGCAGCAGTTGCACGCCTACGGCGATCCGGCGCCGGATCTTGCCGATCTCGCGGCAGCGCTGGCGTACGGCCTCGCGCGCAACCATCCGTTCGTGGACGGCAACAAGCGCACTGCCGCGGCCTGCTGCGAAACTTATGCCGAGCTGAACGGCGCGACGATCGAGGCCGACGATCCCGAGCTGTTCCCGCGGTATCTCGCCCTCGCCGAAGGCACGCTCGCGGAGCGCGACTTTGCCGCCTGGCTGCGCGAGCGGCTGCGGCTCGCTCCGCGCGCCGAAGCGCACGAGCCGCGCAAGCCCTACCGCGCAAAACCGCGCGGCGCGCGCCGGGCGCGGCCTGGGCGCTGACATCAGCACTTCAGGCATGCGCCGGGTCCCCCTGAGACATCCCCCTGCCGCGAAGCCGTGGCAGGCCGCCAAGCTTATGCCCGTTGCGGACCGTTCGCATAGCGCGGACATCGATCCGGTGATCGAAGAAAGAGACGGCAGAAAGATGCAACACGGATTTTCCAGCCTCATCGGACCATGATGAACGCCGGCGCTATCGAAACGCGATAGCCCTCCGGAAAGTCACCCGTACTGCTTCAGCGCGGCGGCGAGCGCCGCCGCGACCGCCGCCCGCAGCGCGTCCGGGGAGGCCACCTCGACCTGCGCCCCGTGCCGCAGGATGTCCATCACCAGCTCGCGCTCGTCGCGGTAGGGAATGCGCAGCTCGTAGCGCCCGTCGGTCAGGTACTGGCCGATCTGCCCGGGATGCCAGCGCTCGTCGGCCACCCAGCGCGCCCGCTCGGGTGAGAAGCGCAGCATCGCGGTCTTGTTCGCTTTCCCGGCGAAGATGCCGTAGGCGCTTGCAAAGTATTCGTTCAGCTCGGCGTGCGGAACTTCATGCGCCGGCATCTCGAGCTCGGCCGCCGCCTGCACGCGGTCGACCGAGAAGCTGCGCAGGGCGCGCCGGCGGTGGCACCAGGCATCCAGGTACCAGTTGTCGCGGTAATGCACGAGCCGCTGCGGCGAGACCTCGCGCTCGGTCGTTTCGTCGCGGCTTCTCGATCGGTACTGGATCTCGAGGCGGCGGCGCTGCAGAGTCGCTGCCGCGAGGCGCTGGAAGTTGTCGCCCGCGGGCCGCGCCGCCATGCCGAGAATGCGAATGCGCGTGCCGGCCTCGGACAGGCCCAGCCTGCGGTGGGCAAGCAGCGCGTTCACGCGCGCGGTGAGCGGAGCGAGATGTTCGGCCAGCAATCCCGGCTCCAGCGATTCGAGCAAGCGCTCGAACACGGCGAGCGCCTGCAGTTCCTTGCCGTTGAACCACAGGCCCGGCAGCTCGTACGGCCCCCGGTCGGCGTCCTGACGGTAGAGATAACCGCCGCGTTCGCGATCGAAGGCAACCGGTGCGCCAAGGTAGTCGCGCAGGACCCTGAGCAGCCGGTAGGCGCTCGGGGTCGAGCACTCCAGCTTTTCCTTAAGATCCTCGATCCCGATCGGCGTGCGGCGCCCCGCGAGGACGTGATGCAGCTTGTAGATCCGATCGAACTTGTCCACTGCGCTACTCTACTCGGCCGCCGCGGCGTTGAGAGGTGGTCGGAAGTCCTGTAGACTTCTCCATCCGTGCACGCCGTCGGGTGATGACCAAATATGTATTCGTAACCGGTGGTGTAGTTTCCTCTCTGGGGAAAGGCATCGCCGCCGCCTCCCTCGCCGCGATCCTCGAATCGCGCGGCATCCGCGTCACCAACATCAAGCTGGACCCCTACATCAACGTCGATCCCGGCACGATGTCGCCGTTCCAGCACGGCGAGGTGTTCGTGACCGAGGACGGCGCCGAGACCGATCTCGACCTGGGGCACTACGAGCGCTTCCAGAGCTCGAAGATGCACCGCAACAACAATTTCACCACCGGCCAGATCTACGAGTCGGTGATCAGGAAGGAGCGCCGCGGCGACTACCTGGGCGGCACGGTGCAGGTGATCCCGCACATCACCGACGAGATCAAGAGCTTCATCAAGCGCGGCGCGGGCGAGGCCGAGGTGGCGATCGTCGAGATCGGCGGCACCGTGGGCGACATCGAGTCGCTGCCCTTTCTCGAGGCGATCCGCCAGATGGGGCTCGAGATGGGGCGCGACAAAGTCTGCTACATCCACCTCACCCTGGTGCCGTACATCGCCAGCGCGGGCGAGATCAAGACCAAGCCGACCCAGCACTCGGTCAAGGAGTTGCGCGAGATCGGGATCCAGGCCGACGTGGTGCTGTGCCGCACCGACCGGCCTTTGCCGGAGGAGGAGAAGCGCAAGATCGCGCTGTTCTGCAACGTGCAGAAAGAGGCGGTGATCTCGGCCTGGGACGTCGACTCGATCTACAAGATCCCGCGCATGCTGCACGACCAGATGCTCGACGAGATCGTATGCCACAAGCTCGGCATCCTGGCCCACGCGGCCGACCTTTCGGCCTGGAGCCGCCTGGTCGATGCGCTCGAGCACCCAGAACACGAAGTCGATATCGCTTTCGTGGGCAAATACATCGACCTGCAGGACTCGTACAAGTCGCTCAACGAGGCGCTGATCCACGCCGGCATCCACACCCGCAGCCGGGTGCGGATCCACTACGTCGACTCCGAGGAGATCGAGAAATCGGGCATCGGGGCGCTGGAGAAGATGGACGCGGTGCTGGTGCCGGGCGGCTTTGGCAAGCGCGGCACCGAGGGCAAGATCAAGGCGATCCGCTACGCACGCGAGAACGGCGTGCCCTATCTCGGGATCTGCCTCGGCATGCAGCTCGCGACGATCGAATTCGCGCGCAACGTGTGCGGGCTGGCGGAGGCCAACAGCACCGAGTTCGACCCGGACACGCCGCACCCGGTGGTGGCGCTCATCACCGAGTGGCTCGACCGCACCGGGCGCATCGAGCGGCGCAGCGAGCGGACCGACCTGGGCGGCAGCATGCGCCTGGGCGCGCAGCGCTGCCCGATCGAGGGCGGCACGCTGGCGGAGAAGATCTACGGCGCGGAGGTGAACGAGCGCCACCGCCACCGCTACGAGGTCAACAACATCTACGTGCCGCAGCTCGAGGCCAAGGGCTACAAGGTCTCGTCGCGCACCCCGAGCGAGGAGCTGCCGGAGATGATGGAGCTGCCCGCGCATCCCTGGTTCGTCGGCTGCCAGTTCCACCCCGAGTTCACGTCGACGCCGCGCAGCGGCCATCCCCTGTTCAAGTC
>JBOIFB010000252.1:0-4202 GCA_050741415.1 Burkholderiales bacterium
GGCGAGTGGCATGCCTTCGCCGTGCGCAACAGCGCGCTGCGCCATTTCGACCAGGATGGCAAGCGGACGAGTCGCCCATAAAACGGGTCCCGCCCATGGTCGCAGTCGCTGAATCAGTCTCCAAGCCCGCTTCGCGTCTTCAGTTCATTCTGGACCGGCGCGACGTGCTCGGCGCCGTCTTCGTCGCGCCGGCGATCCTCTATGTCCTGTTGCTGGTCGGCGTGCCGTTCCTGCTTGCGGTGTATTACTCGGTGAGCGCCTACACGATCTACGATCCCTCGTGGCGCTTCGTCGGCCTGGCGAATTTCGGGCAGATCATCCAGAACCCCGTTTTCCTGCAGACCCTGAGCAATACCTTCATCTTCACGTTTGGGTCGCAGTTCCTCGGCCTCATTCTCGGAAAATTCGGCGCGCTGCTGCTCTTGCGGCCGTTCCCCGGCCGCAAGTTCGTCAGAGCGGTCATCATATTGCCCTGGGCGGTGCCGATCGCGCTCGCCACGGTCGCCTGGCAGTGGATGTTCGATTCTCTCTACAGCGTCATCAACTGGACGCTGATCGCGCTCGGCATCATCACCCGCGCGCAGGCGCCGAACTGGCTCGGCAGCCATGATCTGGCGATGCTGTCGGTGATCGTCGTCAATGCCTGGCGCTTCTTTCCATTTGCGATCGTTATCTTCCTTGCCGGCATCACCGCCGTACCGCAGGACGTGGTCGACGCGGCCACGGTCGATGGGGCCGGTTTCTGGCGCCGCAACTACCAGATCATCTTGCCGATGATTTTGCCGATCGTGGCCGTCGGCTTGATTTTCGGCATCGTGTTTACCTTCACCGACCTTTCGATCGTCTATCTGATGACCATGGGCGGTCCGATCAACGCAACCTCGGTCCTGGGCTACGAGGGCTTCCAGACCGGCATCATTTCGGGCGACGTGTCGCATGGCGCCGCCATTTCGCTGTTCATGCTGCCGGTGCTGTTCATCGTGGTGATCGTGATGCTGCGCTTCATACGCCGGCGGGAGATCTGACGTGACGCGCGGCATCGCCAAAGCCGTCCAGGAAACCTCGTTCTACGGTGCGGTCGCATTTTTCTTCATCCTCGCCGCATTCCCGTTCTACTGGATGCTGATCACCTCGTTCAAAACCAATCCCGATCTTTACAACGTCGCCAATATCCCCTTCTGGTTCAACGATCCGCCTACTCTCGAGCACTTCCGCTATCTGTTCGAGCAGACCCTGTTCGTGCGCTGGCTGTGGAATTCGCTCGTCATCGGCGTCTGCGTGGTCGCGATCACCCTCGTCACCGCGCTGCCCGCCGCCTATAGCCTGGCGCGCCTGACGGGGCGAAACGGCGAGACGCTGGGCATAGGCATTTTCCTGACCTACCTGGTGCCGCCGACCCTCTTGTTCCTGCCGCTGTCGCGCGTCATCGCCGACCTGGGCTTGCAGAACTCGATGTGGTCGCTGGTGCTGGTCTACCCGACCTTTACGATCCCGTTCTGCACCTGGCTGCTGATGGGGTTCTTCAAGGCGATGCCGCCCGAAATCGAGGAGGCGGCGATCGTGGACGGCTGCAGTCTGTTCGGCGCCTTCATCAAAATGACGATCCCGCTGTCCCTGCCGGGGATTCTGACCGCGGTGATCTTCACGTTCACCCTGACCTTGCAGGAATTCGTCTACGCGCTGACCTTCATTTCCTCTTCGGACCAGAAGCCGATCACGCTCGGCGTGGCGACCGATCTCATCCGCGGCGACATTTTCTACTGGGGCGAGATCATGGCCGGCGCGTTGATCGCCAGCATCCCGGTGGCAATCGCTTACAACTTCTTCCTCGACCGCTTCATCGCGGGCATCACCGGCGGCGCAGTGAAGTAGGCCGGACCTCGCTCACGCCGCGTGCGCGGCGAGATAGCGCTTGACCGCCGCGGCATCCGCGGGCAGCGGCTCGAAGCGCTGCGGCAGCCGCTCGAGGTCCTCGAAGCCGCGCGGCCGCTCCGGCTCGCGCCCGAGCGCCTCGCGGATCGTCGCGGCGAACTTGGCCGGCTGCGCAGTCTCCAGGCACACGAGCGG
Organism: Burkholderiales bacterium; assembly: GCA_050741415.1. GTDB lineage: Bacteria > Pseudomonadota > Gammaproteobacteria > Burkholderiales > SG8-39 > DAHVFK01. Next base: position 2,068 of record JBOIFB010000252.1, read on the forward strand.
CACGCCCGCCTCTCTGTATTCGAGCCCGACCTTGATCCCGTCGGCAGTGTGCGGATCGACCATCGTGCCGTAGCGTTGCCACAGCTGCCGGATGGTGGCGAGGCGGTCGGCGTGCAGCGAGCGGCCCGAGACGAACCCGGTCTCGGACAGGTTGCGGTAGTAGGCCGAGTGCGAAAGGTCGAACGCGCCCTCCCCCTCGAGCCGGCGCCAGAGCTCGCGCACCCGCGCGCCGTCGCCGCCGACCAGGTCGAACACGTAGCGCTCGAAGTTGGAGGCCTTGGAGATGTCCATCGACGGGCTCGAGGTGGCCTTGACCTCTGTTGCCTTCCTCGGGCGGTAGCGCCCGCTGCGGAAGAACTCGTGCAGCACGTCGTTTTCGTTGCTGGCCAGGATCAGGCGCCGGATCGGCAGCCCCATCGAGCGCGCCACGTGCCCAGCGTAGATGTTGCCGAAGTTGCCCGAGGGCACCGCGAACGAAACCTGCTCCGCGTCCGACGCCGTAGCGGCGAAGTAGCCCTTGAAGTAGTACACCACCTGCGCCGCGACGCGCGCCCAGTTGATCGAGTTGACCGTGCCGATGCGGTGGCGGCGCTTGAACTCGGCGTCGGCGGCGACCGCCTTGACGATGTCCTGGCAGTCGTCGAACACGCCCTCGAGCGCGAGGTTGTGAATGTTCTCGTCCTGCAGGCTGTACATCTGCGCCGCCTGGAACGGGCTCATGCGCCCGCGCGGCGAGAGCATGAACACGCGCAGGTTCTTCTTGCCGCGCAGCGCGTGCTCGGCCGCCGAGCCGGTGTCGCCCGAGGTGGCGCCGAGCAGATTGAGCCGCTCGCCGCGCCGCTCGAGCACGTGCTCGAACAGGTTGCCGAGCAGCTGCAGCGCGAGGTCCTTGAACGCGAGCGTCGGCCCGTTCGACAGCCCGAGGATATGCAGCCCCGGCTCGAGCGTCCTGAGCGGGGTGATCTCGTCGGTACCGAAGATCGAACGCGTGTAGGTGTTGAAAACGATTTTCTTGAAATCCTCTTGAGGAATATCGTCTACAAACAGCGAAAGGATCTCGTAGGCCAGCTCGGGGTAGCCGAGCCCGCGCCACGCCGCGAGGTCGGCGTGCGGGATGTTCTCGGGGACGTACAACCCGCCGTCGGGCGCAAGGCCCTCGAGCACGATGTCGGTGAAGCGCTGCGGCACGCCGACGCCGCGGGTCGAGACGTAGCGCACTAGAGCAGCTCTTCGAGCCGGATTCGGGTCACCTTGCCGATCACGGTCCTCAGCTTCTCGATCTTCTTCAGCGCCGCGTCGACGTTCTTCTCCAGCGCGCGGTGCGTGAGCAGCACGATGTCGACCTGCTTCTCGCCCGCGCCGGGCTCCTTCTGCACCATGGCGTCGATCGAGATCGAGCCCTGCGCCAGGATGCGCGTGATGTCGGCCAGCACCCCCGGCCGGTCGAGCACCCGCAGGCGCAAGTAGTACGAGGTCTCGACCTCGCCGATCGGCAGCACCTTGGTGTCCGAGAGCTGGTCGGGCTGGAACGCGAGGTGCGGCACGCGGTGCCCGGGGTCGGCGGTGATCAGGCGCGTGACGTCGACCAGGTCCGCGACCACCGCGCTCGCGGTCGGCAGGCTGCCGGCGCCGGCGCCGTAGTACAGCGTCGGCCCGACCGCGTCGCCCTTCACCAGGATCGCGTTCATCACCCCTTCCACGTTGGCGATCAGGCGCTTCGCGGGCACGAGCGTGGGATGGACTCTGAGCTCGATTCCTTTCGGATTGATCTTTGTTATGCCAAGCAATTTGATCCGGTAGCCCAGCTCCTCGGCATAGACGATGTCGGCCCGGGTGAGCCGGGTGATGCCCTCGGTATAGGCTCGCTTGAACTGCATCGGGATGCCGAACGCGAGCGCCGAGAGGATCGTCAGCTTGTGCGCGGCGTCCACGCCCTCCACGTCGAAGCTCGGGTCGGCCTCGGCGTAGCCCAGGCGCTGCGCCTCGGCCAGCACGGTGGCGAAGTCGAGACCCTTGTCGCGCATTTCCGACAGAATGAAGTTCGAGGTGCCGTTGATGATGCCGGCGATCCATTCGATCCGGTTCGCGCTCAACCCTTCGCGCAGCGCCTTGATGATCGGTACGCCGCCCGCGAC
>JBOIFB010000253.1:0-4094 GCA_050741415.1 Burkholderiales bacterium
CAGCCGCGCCGGCCAGGGGCGCGCCGCGCGCCGCGCGTGCACGAGGTTGAGCGCTTTGTGCACTGCGCTCGGACTGATGAAGATCGCCAGGTCGAATTCGTCCAGCCGGTCGATCAGCCCCAGGATCGGGCGCAGGTCCGGCAAATCCTCGATTTCGATCGCCGGAAACACCAGCGTGCTGCCGCTGGCCGCCTCGATCAGGGCCGCGAGCGCCTGCGCCTGCTCGCGCGGGCGCGTCACCAGAATGCCGCGTCCCGCTAGCGGACCGCCGCTCACTCTCCCGCCGCCAGATCGGCGAGGATTTCCGCCGCGCCCTGCGCGCGCAGCAGCGCGGCGACCTCGTTTCCCACGCGCTCGGGATTGCCCGCGTCGCCTTCGCACTCGGCGCGCGCGATGCGGCACCCATCGGGCGAGGCGACCAGTGCGCGCACCCATAGGCGAGCGCCGTCGAGCTCGGCGTAGGCACCCAGCGGCACGGAGCAGTTGCCGCCCAGCGAGCGGTTGACCGCACGCTCGGCGCGCACGCAGGTACTGCTCATATGATCGATCAGCGGCTCGAGCAGGGCCGCGATCGCGGGCCGGTCGGCTCGGCACTCTATGCCGAGCGCGCCCTGTCCCGCCGCGGGAAGACTATCTTCGACCGCGAGCAGCGAGCGGATGCGCGCGCCGAGGCCGAGCCGCTTGAGCCCCGCAGCGGCCAGCACCACCGCATCGTATTCGCCTCGGTCGAGCTTCGCCAGCCGCGTGTCGATGTTGCCGCGCAGAGCGCGGATCCGCAGCGCGGGATAACGCTCGGCGATCTGCGCCGCGCGCCGCAGGCTCGAGGTACCCACGATCGCGCCCGCCGGCAGTTCAGCGATCGTCGCGTAGCGGCTCGAGACCAGCGCGTCGCGCGGATCCTCGCGCGCCGTGATGGCCGCAAGCATGAAGCCCGGCGGCATTTCTACCGGCAAGTCCTTCATCGAATGCACCGCGAGGTCCGCGCGTCCGTCCTCGAGCGCGGTCTCCAGCTCCTTGACGAACAGTCCCTTTCCGCCGGCCTTGTCCAGCCGCACCTCGAGCAGCTCGTCGCCGCGTGTGGACATCGGCAGCAGCTCGACCGTGAGGCGCGGATATAATGCCTCCAGGCACTGCTTGACGTGCCCGGCCTGCCACAGCGCAAGCCGGCTGCGGCGGGTGGCGATCACCACGCGCTCGACGGGGCGCAATGTTGGGGAGTTCATTCTGTGCGGATGCTGTTTTTGATTCTAGCATGCAGCCTCGCCGCGCCAGCCGCGGCGCGGCCCGTAGCGCCCGCTTTGGATCTGGCGCGCGAGGCACGCGCTGCGCAGGCCGCGCACGAACCGCTGCTGGTGTTCTACACCCAGCCGGATTGCTCCTACTGCGAGCGCGCGCGGCGCGACTATCTCGAGCCCATGCTCGCCGATCCGGCGCAACACGGCCGGCTGCGCGTGGTCGAGGTCGACATTACCAGCAGTGCGCCTCTGGCGGACTTCGCCGGCCACAGGACCACGCAGGCGGCGTTTGCCGCCTCCAGCCGCATACGCGTCGTTCCGACGATCGCATTCCTCGGCGCCGGCGGCGCAGCGCTCGCCGAGCCACTGGTGGGCCTGACGCTGCCCGAGTTCTATCTGACTTATCTGGAGCGCCGCATCGACCAGGCCCGCGCGCTCATTTCTCCGCCACCAGGTCGCGCAACGCGGGCCACTGGCGGCGGCTGACCGGCAGTTTTTCCTCGAAGCCGTCGAGCACCACCAGCCAGCGCGGCTCGTCGTCCTCGTCGGCGGCGCGTTCGAAACCGCGAATGGCGCTCTTCGCCACCAGGCAGTTGCGGTGGATGCGCACGAACCTGGCGGCAAACTCGCGCTCCAGCGCGACCAGCGACTCCTCGATCAGGTGCTCGCGCTCGCGCGTGCGCAGCGTGACGTACTTGAGCTCGGCCTTGAAGTACAGCACGTCGCGCAGTGGCACCAGCAGAATCCGGTTTCGCTCCGCGGCCGAAAGATATTCCCGCGCCTGGCCGGCAGCGCGCGCGAGCGGTTCGGCGGCGGTCGGGCCTGCCGCCATCGCCTTGCGCAGCGCCGCGGCGAGCCGCTCTGCCCGCACCGGCTTGAGCAGATAGTCGAGCGCATTGAGCTCGAACGCCTCGACCGCGTGGCGGTCGTGCGCCGTAACAAACACGACCGCCGGCGGCTGCGGCAAGCGCGCCAGGTGGCGCGCCACCTCGATTCCTCCCATCCCCGGCATCTGGATGTCGAGCAGCAGGACCTGCGCGCCGCTCCCGGGCAGCTGCTCGATCGCCTCGAGCCCGTTGCGCGCCTCGCCCACGATGCGCGTCGGGATTTCCTGCGCGACATCCCCCAGCAGCTCGCGCAGCCGTTCGCGCGCGGGCGCTTCGTCGTCGGCGATGAAGACCGCGAGCTCGCTCATGCGCGCCGCGCCTGGCGCGAGCGGTAAGGCAGCTCGATCTGCACCACGTAGCGGCCGTCGCGCACGCCGGCCTCGAGGCGTGCCTCGGCGTCGAAGAACAGCTGCAGGCGCTCGCGGATGTTGGCCAGCGCCATGCGGTTGCCCGCGCGGTGCTGATGCTCGGGATAGTAGGGGTTCTCGACCCGTGCCAGAACCCGCTGGCCGCGCTGCTCGATACGCACCAGCACCTCGCCGATACCGGTGCCGGGCTCGACGCCATGATAGATCGCGTTCTCAAGCAGCGGCTGCAGCAGGAGCGGCGGCAGCAGGGCGTCGGGGGGAGCGCTGTCCAGCTCCCATACCACGCGCAGCCTGTCGCCCAGCCGCAGCTGCTCGATGCTGGCGTAACGCTCGAGCAACGCGATATCGTCGGCCAGGCGCACGAACTGGCGCCCGTCGGACATCAGGGTGCGGAACAGATCGGCGAGGTCCTCGAGCGTGCGCTCGGCGCGCTTGGGATCGCGCCGGATCAGCGCCAGCACCGCGTTCAGGCTGTTGAACAGGAAGTGCGGCCGGATGCGCGCCTGCAGCGCCTGCAGCCTCGCTTCGGCAAGTGCAGGCGAATAGGCTTTGGCGAGCAGGCGCAGGTAGCCCAGCAGCAGGGTCACGACAAGCACGGCGAGCACGAGCGTGCGCAACAGGCCGGCGGCACCCAGCCAGCACAGCTGCGAGCCCCCCGCCAGCAACAGCACCAGCCCGAGCACAGCGGCGCAGCCGGGCCAATACGGCAGGCGCGCAAGCAGCGGCGCGCAGGCGTACAGCAGCACCACGCTCGCGAGCAGCAACGGCTCGACATAGGCGGCCGCGGCGGTGAACTGCTCGACGACCTGCGGCCATGAGCTCCCCGCGTAGGTCGCCGCGGCCAGCGCGAGCACGTTCACGCCGACCAGGACGCGCGCGATGACACCCAGATTGCGAAAGTCGGGAAGGGCGTCCGGGTAAACGTTTTGTCTTATACTTGCCATCGCCGCGCCGCGTGATCCCAGTATGCCCCATGGCCCCACCCACCTCCAAGCGGCCGACTCCAGTCCGCCGCAATAAGAAGAAAGGCCGCCTCGCGGCTTCGACGAAGCCGTGGTCGGGCCGCTTCGACGAGCCGGTGGACGAGCTCGTCAAGCGCTTCACCGCATCGGTGTCTTTCGACCGGCGTCTCGCGCCCTACGACATCGAGGGCTCGCTCGCGCATGCGCGCATGCTCGCGGCACGCGGCATCATCGCGCGGTCCGACCTGGCCGCGATCGAGCGCGGCCTGCGCAAGGTGCGGCGCGAGCTCGAGTCGGAGACCTTCGAATGGTCGCTCGACGCCGAGGACGTCCATCTGAACATCGAGCGCCGGCTTACTGCACTGGTAGGCGATGCCGGCAAGCGCCTTCACACCGCGCGCTCACGCAACGACCAGGTCGCGACCGACGTCCGCATGTGGCTGCGGGTGGAGATCGACGCGATCGACCGCCAGCTGACCAGGCTCGAGCGGGCCCTGGTCGATCAGGCCGGGCGTCACGCGGCGGTGGTGATGCCGGGCTTCACGCATCTGCAGGTGGCCCAGCCGGTGACCTTCGGCCACCACCTGCTCGCCTATTTCGAGATGCTCGAGCGCGACCGCGACCGCCTCGCGGACTGCCGCC
>JBOIFB010000254.1:0-4080 GCA_050741415.1 Burkholderiales bacterium
GCGCTGCGCGGGGTGCCTGCCGCCATCCGGCGCGATCACGGTCACGCTGCCCGTCACCGAGTCGAACACGCCGCCGGCGTGCGCGACGCCCGCCAGCGCGGCGCAAAACGCGATCAGCGCCCAGCCGAAGGCGCGGTGGATTGTCTGCATGACGTTCTCCCCTGGAATCGTTGCGTGTGCTTCCCTCGGGCAAATTCTGCCTTCAATTCGGCCACGGGGAAAGCGGTTTATCGGGCAGGGTCCTCCGGCGCGGGGCCGGCGGTGGGCAAGACACAGGACGCGGACGGGGCACCGCGGCGCCGCTCGCGAGGGCCTCTTATGAAAAAGCCGTCGCCGGTGCGCAGCCTCACCACAGGGATGTACGTGTGCTCCTCGGCGTCGAGCGAGACGACCAGCAGCCCGAGAGCGAACATGAGGCCGGCGAGGACGAGGTCGCGCACGGCTAGTGCGCCGGCGGGCTGGCGTCAGGCTGCGACGAACGGGTTGACGACGGTCAATTGGCCCTCAAACGTCCGCCCTGAGTGCTCCCCTCTCGATCTTTACGCCGTCGTAGCGCCCGCGGTATAGGCGGAACAGGGCAAGGTTGACCTGCCGCTGAGCGGGAACCACGGTCGCAGTCCCGGCCCTGACGCTCTCGGCGTACTCCAGAATCCTCTTTGCCTCAGGATCGGGCATGCCCTTCACGACCTCGTAAATCTTGTCTGCGATTCCCATATCGTGCCTCGCTCCTATCGTCCTAGTTTATCTCCTGCGAGCACCGCGCGCACGCGTCATGCAAGCGACGGCGCGGCAGGGACAGGTGAAAAGCGGTGGTTGCGCGACGGCTGCGTCCCGCCGTCGTTCTCGCGGACGCGGGCCACAGCGACTGGATCCCGTGCCAGGTCACCAGCAGTCCGTATTCGGATGCGAAGGCGGTCAAGCTGACGAACGCTGATTTCAGGAATGGCTCGCTGCGCCTGGTGCGCTACGCTCGAACCGGCAAGCTATTCACGGCTAACCAGGAACTGCTGGTTTCCGAGGTGGGCGTTCTCCGGCCGAGGGGCGGGTCATGGCCTCGTCATTCCAGTCCGGGCGCGGGTGGGCTCGTGCGGTGGGCCCCTGGCCCACCCTGCTTCGGGGGGTTGTTGACCGCGATCTTCCAGCGCCCGCTCATCTCGCCGGGCTCTTGCTTCGAGGTCGGGTCGAGGAGCTTCACGGATTTCACTTCTTGCGCGAACGGGTCGAGCGCGGCGAGCCTGCGGGCGCTCGCGCTCGCCCCGAGGCATGCGCGGTGTTATAGTTCGGCGCCCTTGCACAGGAGACAAGCGATGGACTGGAGGCCGCATATCATCGCCGATCCGAACATCATGCACGGCGCCGCGTGCTTGCGCGGAACGCGGATCCCCGTGTCGGTAGTGCTCGACAACCTGGCCGCCAACGAGACGCCGGCGCGCATACTCGAGCAGTATCCGTCGCTGAAGCCCGAGCACATTCCGGCGGCAATCGCCTACGCGGCCGACCTGGCCCGCGAGCGTATCGTTCCGATTCCGGCGTAGCCTCCCGCGATGGCCGGGCGGGTACTGCGGCCGCGGTCCGAAAGCATCGGGGACATACTCGGCTTGTTGGCGCTGCGGGCGAAGATCCGCCGCTTCTTCGGGCTGGAGGTCTCGGCCTAGCGCCTGCCCGCGAGCGGCACGACCCTGGAGCGCAGCAGCGCGCGATCGCGCGTTAGCAGGATGTGCGTGTCAACGTTGAGCATTCCACCGCACGCCGGTGGACACGATATCGCCCTTGATCTTGATCTTGTGCTTGAGCGAGCCGATCAGGCTCGCCGAGTCCGTGGCAAGCGGAATCAGCTTCGCCACGGGCTTTCCCCGCTTCGTGATCACGATCCCGTCCCGGTCCACCTGGTCGAGCAGCGCCAGGCACTGTTCCTTGAATTTGGCCGCCGATACCTGTTTCATGGCCGTATTCTACAGCTGGTCATGAGAACTGACCATATCGCCGAGGCGGGGCCTCGCGCGGACGTTTTCGGCAGTGAAGCGAGGGTGGGTCACCATTTACTGACCAGGCGGTTGCGGATACCGCTCGCCTTCTGCCAGGGAAAGTCGGGAACGTGCCGCAGGCGCAGCTCGTCGCGTTCGTTCACAGCGGGCGCGTTTCGGCGAGCAGGTCGAGGTCGCTGCCCTCGCGGTCGGCGCCGCGCGCGGCCGAGGGGCGGGTCATGGCGCCGTCATTCTCGTCCGGGGGCTCGTGCGGCGGGCCCTTGGCGAGGTCGGCAGCAGTCCGCTGCGACGGAGGTGGGAGCCGACGGTCACCCGACGAGCTGCAGCGCCTCGGCGGGGCTGACGATGCGAATCGCGCCGAAGGCGCGCAGCGCCCGCAGGTCCTTGTCGCCGGAGACGATGAGCTGCGCCCGCGCGGCGAGCGCACACGCGATCACCGCGTCGTCGTCCGGGTCGCGCGCCGCCGGGGTGGCCAGCACGCGGGGGGTTACGAGCCGGACGAGCGCGCGGTATTCGGAGAGCAGCGCGGGTACCGTCTTGCCCGTGGCGCGCACGGCCCGCGCCAGCTTGCGCCGCGCGAGCACGTCTTCGAGCTCGGCGAGGAGCGCGCGGCTGGAGTACAACTCGATCCGTTCCGGTTCGATCCGGCCGAAGAGCCGGTGCGGCGCGCCGCGCCACAGCAGCGCGGAAACGACGACGTTGGTGTCAGCGACCGCGCGCAGCACGGCGCGGCCTGCGCCGGGCCTTGCGCGTCGCGTCGATCTCCGCCTGGATCTCGTCTTCCGAGAGCGGGCGCACGCCGGCGGCGGCCACGCGGGCGGCGTTCGCGAGGAAGCGGCGCACGGCCGCCCTGCGGCGCATCGCCTGGCGCAGGAGCGCGCGGATGGCCGGGGGCGAAAGCAGACCCGCGTCGCGGGCGTCGCGCGCGAGCCGCTGCGGCAGCTTCACGCGCAGCTCAACCGGGGAGCCGCGGCCGTTCTCGTTGCGCTCTTCCATGGTGCCGATTGTACGCCGCCGGCGGGCTTGAGAATCGGGATCCCCTGGTAGGCGCGCAGCTCGAGCAGGTCTTTGTCGCCCGAGACGATGCGCTGGTCGCCGCGAAGGCGCCGCTGACCCTCGACGAAGTGCAGCGCAGCCCGAAGCTGCTGCTGGCCGTCAAGCGCGCCGTCGACCGCGACCGCCGGCCCGGGCGCTTCCTGCTCTCGGGCTCGGCGAATCTCGCGCTGCCGGGCAAGGTCTCGGAGCCGCTCGCCGGCTGATGCGCATGGCGGCGCTGCGCTGCGGGGCGCTGCTCAACCAGAGCGAGCTCGCGCGCGACGCCGGGCTCACCCAGCCCACGGCGCACCGCTACCTGAACCTGCTCGAGGCGGGCAGCCTCAAGGGGCCGCTCGTCGAGTCGCTGGTGCTCGCGGACCTGCTCGCCTGGCGCGCCGCCGCGGCGCCGGAGGCCGGGGTCCTGCACTGGCGCAGCGTGTCCGGCGACGAGGTGGACTTCGTCATCGAGCGCGGCGCTCGCGTGATCCCGCTCGAGGTGAAGGCGGGCAGGCGTTCTCGGGCTGGGGCGTGAATTCGAGGCGGTGGCGGCCGATCGCGAAGTCGCGGAGTTGTTTTGGGACGATGAGCTGGAAGGCCGGCGCTTCGGCCATCGCGCCGTGGTGTTTCGCCGCGCTGAGGAGCGAGATCCGGTAGTCCATCTTCTGCGGGCTTTGCGCGCGAGCTTGCTTAAGGAGACGGTGAGGGTGCTGGAGGAGGCGCCGAGGGCGCGGCAGCGAGGCGCTCAATCCGCGAATATCTCTTGCAGGGCGGTCAGCGTAGCCGAGAGCGTCTCGGCCGTGACCGCACCCCGGCGCCTGACGAGACGGCCTTTGTCCAGCGTCCGGATCTGGTCGAGCAGAATCAGGCCGTGCTTGCCCTCGAACAGCACCGGAATCCGGAACGGGGCCGGCCTGCTGCCCGTGGTCATCGGCGCCACGATCACCGTGCGCAGGTGCTCGTGCATTTCGGGGGGAGAAATGAGCACGCAAGGGCGCGTCTTCCTGATCTCGCTGCCGATCGTCGGATCGAGCGCCGCGAGCCAGATCTCGCCCCTGCGCAC
>JBOIFB010000255.1:0-4059 GCA_050741415.1 Burkholderiales bacterium
GGCCTGCCGCGCGCGTCTCGAACCGCGCCGGCGCGCGCGGCAGGCCCTGGGTCCGGCTCCAGGCGTCGCTGAAGCCGCTCACGATGTTGCGCACGTAGCCCACCGCGATCAGCGCCGTGTTCGAGTTGCGCCCGTCGACGATCAGCTGCAGCGCCGCAGGCTGCCCGGTCGCCAGCTCGCGCCCGAATCGCGGGCCGATGTGGATCACCAGCAGCACCTCGCGCGCGTCGACCAGCGGCGCGATCTGGTCGTTCGAGGTCACGCGCGCGGCCTCGCGAAAGCTCGCCGAGCCGCGCAGGTCGGCCTCCAGCTCGCGCGACAGCGCGCCGCCGTCCTCGTTGTAGATCGCGTAGGGCACCTGCTTCAGGTCGTAGGTCGCGGCGTAGCCGAACACCAGCAGCTGGATCAGCGGCGGCACGATCAGCACCACCCGCGCCCGCACGTCCTTGAACAGGGTCAGGAATTCCTTGACGACCAGGGCGAAGATACGGCGCCACACGGCTCGCTCACTCCAGGCGCTTGCGCGCGTTGCGCCAGGTCAGGCCGAGGAAGATCAGCGCCATCAGCGCGAGCGCAAGCGTGTTCGGCAGCACCACCGACCAGATGTCGCCGGCGAGGAACAGGGTCGTGACGATGGACACGAAGTAGCGCGCCGCGAACAAACGGGTAATCGCCTGCACGATCGCCGGCATGTTGCCGATCTCGAAGATCATGCCCGAAAGCAGGAACGCCGGCAGGAAGGTGGTGATCAGCGCCACCTGGCCGGCGACGTACTGGCTCTTGGCCACGCTCGAGATCAGCAGCCCCATGCCGAGCGCCACCAGCAGGAACACCGACGAGGTCGCGAGCAGGAGCCAGAACGAGCCCACGAGCGGCACCTCGAACAGCCAGCGCGCCATCGCCACCGACAGCAGCATGCCGCCGATGCCGAGGATGAAGTACGGCACCAGCTTGCCCACCAGGATCTCGCCCGCGGCGACCGGGGTCACCAGCAGCGCCTCCATCGTGCCGCGCTCCCATTCGCGCGCCATCACCATCGCGGTGAGCAGCGCGCCGGTCAAGGTCATGATCACCACGACCAGCCCGGGCACCAGAAAATTCCGGCTCCTCAGGTCCGGGTTGTACCAGACGCGGTGCTCCACATTCACCGCAACCGGAAGATCGAGCCCCCGGGCGGCCGCGCGCCGCGCGAGCCAGGTCGACAGCGCGCCGTCGAGATATCCCTCGACCAGGCGCGCGTTGTTGGCGTCGACGCCGTTGACGATCACCTGCACCGCCGCGCCCGATGCGCTTCGCTCGCGCGCGGCGAAGTCCGCCCGCAGGTGCACGATCGCGTCCACCGAGCCCGCGAGCAGCGCCTCGGTGGCCGCGCCCATGTCGGGCATTCGCCGCGGCGCAAAATAGCGCGAGCCCTCGAACGAAGCCGCGAAATCCGCGGCGTCCGCGCCGGGCTGCTCGACCACCAGCGCCACCGGCACGTGATCGACGTCGAGCGAGAGGCCGTAGCCGAAGAGCAACAGCAGCACGACCGGCATCACGAACGCGATCGCGATGCTGCTCGGGTCGCGCAGGATCTGCAGGAACTCCTTGCGCACCAGCCCGCGCAGCCGCATCGCCCTGCCGCCGCGCGCGCTCATCAGCGAACCTCAGCGGCTGCGCCGGCCGCGCCGGCGTGCTCGATCAGGCGGATGAAAGCGTCCTCCATGGTCGACTCCGAAGCGCCCTCGGCGCGCGCGCGCGCCTTGATCTCGCCCGGCTCGCCGGTGGCGAGGATCTCGCCCGCGGCCATGATCGCGAGGCGGTCGCAGTACTCCGCCTCCTCCATGAAGTGGGTCGTCACCAGTACCGTCACGCCGCGATGCGCGAGCGCGTTGATGCGATGCCAGAACTCGCGCCGGGCAAGGGGATCGACGCCTGAGGTCGGTTCGTCGAGGAACAGGATCTCGGGCTCGTGCATCAGCGCGCAGGCCATCGCCAGGCGCTGCTTGTAGCCGAGCGCGAGCTCGGCGCTCGCGTCATCCGCGGCGTCGGCAAGTTCGAACGCCTCGAGCCCCCAGGCTACGCGCTCGGCGCGCCGCGCGCCCGCGAGGCCGTAAGCCCCGGAGAAGAAATCCATGTTTTGGCGCACGCTCAGATTCCCGTAGAGCGAGAACTTCTGCGACATGTAGCCGATGCGCGCGCGCGCCGCCGCCGCACCGCGGCGCAGGTCCACGCCCGCCACGCGCAGCGACCCGGCGCTGGCCGGCAGCAGGCCGCACAGCATGCGGAAAGTGGTCGACTTGCCCGCGCCGTTGGCCCCCAGCAGTCCGAAAATCTCGCCCCGGCGGACCTCGAAGCTCACGTCCTTCACGGCGTAGAAATCGCCGAAGCGGCGCTGCGCGCGGCGCACCTCGATCACGACTTCGTTACCTCGAGAACATTCTTTTTTCAATACAAGCTTATCGTCGGCTTGTTCCGCCTTCGATGCCCTGCGCTTGTGCAGCAGGGCGACGAAGGCGTCCTCGAAGCGCGGTGCAACCGGCTCGACGCGCGCGCCTTCGAGCGCCGGCGGCGCGGCGCCGGCAGCAATCACCAGCCGCACGTCGGCGCCCTGGATCAGCGCGTCGATCACGCCCGGGGCGCGCAGCGCCGCATCCTGCAGCGCGCGCTTGCCGACCGACTCGGCGCGTGCAAGGAAGCTGCGGCCGCGCAGCGGCGCGCTCAGCGCCGCCGGCTCGCCCTGCTCGAGCGCCTCGCCTTCGTGCAGCAGCAGGACGCGATCGCAGCGCTCGGCCTCGTCCAGGTAGGCGGTCGAGAGCAGCACGCTCATGCCTTCGCGCTTGACCAGCCGGTACACGATCTGCCACAGCTCGCGGCGCGACACCGGATCCACGCCGACGGTCGGCTCGTCGAGCAGCAGCAGCTGCGGCGCGCGCACCAGCGTGCACGCAAGGCCCAGTTTCTGCTTCATCCCGCCCGACAGGCGCCCCGCCAGGCGCGCGCTGAAAGGCGCGAGCCCGGTCATTTTCATCAGCTCGGCGTAGCGTCCGGCGCGCTCGGCGCGCGGCACGCCCTGCAGGTCGGCGTACAGGTCGAGGTTCTCCTGCACGCTCAGGTCCTCGTACAGGCCGAAGCGCTGCGGCATGTAGCCCAGGCTCGCCTGCACCTCGAGCGACTGGCGCGTGGCATCCAGCCCGAGCACCGTGATATGCCCGGCATCGGGCACGAGCAGTCCCGCCGCGAGGCGCATCATCGTGGTCTTGCCCGCGCCGTCCGGGCCGACCAGGCCCATCACCAGCCCGCGCTCCATGCTCAGGCTCACGCCGCGCAGCGCGCGCACTTCGCGCTTGCCGGCGCGGAACGTCTTCGCCACCCCGGCAAGCTCAAGCACCGCTTGCGGTGTGTTCATCCAAGCACCGCTTGCGGTGCGTTCATGCACCGCTGCGGCAGGGGTCCGGCGCGCCTTGCGCCGGCGCGGGCTGGTCCGGCTCGATCGAAACGGTGGCGGGCATGCCCAGGCGCAGCCCGTCGGCCGGCGCGCAAACGAACACCCGCACTTGGTAGACCAGCGTGGTGCGCACCTCGCGCGTCTCGACCGACTTGGGAGTGAACTCGGCGCTGGGCGAGATGTAGCCGACCCAGCCGCGGTAGCGCCGGCCGGGGTGGCTGTCGGTGCCGATCTCGGCGCGGCTGCCGGGGCGGACCCTGCCGAGGTCGGTCTCCGGCACGTAGGCCCGCACCCACATCGGATCGGTCAGCGCGAGCGTGTAGACCGGCTTCTGCGGCGAAGCCATGTCGCCCGGCTCGAGCACGCGGCTCTCGATCACGCCCGCCGAGGGCGCGTGCAGCTTGGTCTCGGCCAGGTCGCGCCGCGCGACGCCGAGCGCGGCCTCGTTCGCCGCCAGCGTGGCGTGCGCGGCCGCGATGTCCTCCTTGCGCGGGCCGAGCACCACCAGCCGCAGCGCCTCGCGCGCGCTCTTGAGGCGTGCCGCCGCCGCCTCGGCCGCGGCGCGCGCATCGTCGGCCTGCTGCTGCGGCACGAAATGCTTTGCCGCCAGGTCGCGCAGGCGCGAGTAAGAG
>JBOIFB010000256.1:0-4047 GCA_050741415.1 Burkholderiales bacterium
GCTACGGCGCTGAGGATGCCGTGCGCCTGCGCGGCAGTTTGCGCGTAGAGCACACCCTCGCGCGCAACGGCGCCGACAAGCTGTGGCAGCTGTGCAACGAGCGGCCCTTCGTCAATTCGCTCGGCGCGCTGACCGGCAACCAGGCCATGCAGCAGGTCAAGGCGGGAGTGCCGGCGATCTATCTCTCGGGTTGGCAGGTGGCAGCCGACGCCAACGATTCGCTCTCGATGTACCCCGACCAGTCCCTGTACGCAGTCTCGAGCGTGCCCAACGTGGTCAGGCGCATCAACAACGCACTCGCGCGCGCCGACCAGATCCAGTGGATGGAAGGCAAGGGCGACGTCGACTGGTTCGCGCCGATCGTAGCCGACGCCGAGTCCGGCTTTGGGGGCGTGTTGAACGCGTTCGAGCTGATGAAGGCGATGATCGAGGCCGGCGCCGCCGGCGTGCACTTCGAAGATCAACTCGCGTCGGTGAAGAAATGCGGCCACATGGGCGGCAAGGTGCTGGTACCCACGCAGGAGGCGGTGCAGAAGCTGATCGCAGCGCGGCTCGCTGCGGACGTCATGGGCGTGCCGACGGTGCTGCTCGCGCGCACGGATGCGGAAGCCGCAGACATCGTCACCAGCGACGTGGACGAGAATGACAAACCGTTCCTCACCGGTGAGCGCACTGCGGAAGGCTTCTACCGTACCAGGAAGGGATTCGACCAGGCGCTCTCGCGCGGCCTCGCCTACGCCGAATACGCCGACATGGTGTGGTGCGAAACCGGTACCCCGGACCTCGCCTTCGCGCGCAAGTTCGCCGAAGGCGTCCGACGCAAGTATCCCGGCAAAATGCTGGCCTACAATTGCTCGCCGTCGTTCAACTGGAAGCGCAACCTGGACGACGCCTCGATCGCAAAGTTCCAGCGCGAGCTCGGCGCAATGGGCTACAAGTTCCAGTTCATCACCCTGGCGGGATTCCACGCGCTCAACTACTCGATGTTCGAGCTTGCCTACGGCTACGCGCGCAACAATATGAGCGCGTTTGTCGAGCTGCAGCAGAAGGAGTTCGCTGCGGCAGAGAAGGGCTTCAGCGCAGTCAAGCACCAGCGCGAGGTCGGCACAGGCTACTTCGACGACGTGACGCAGACCGTAACCGGCGGCAAGGCGTCGACCACGGCGCTGCACGGCTCGACCGAGGACGAGCAGTTCTTCGACGAGAAGCAGGCCGCGAAGAAGGTGGCCTGAGGCGAGCGTGAGCGCCGGCGCCCTGCTGCGGGTTCACGAGGCGCGTGCCGACCTCACTCAGGGGGTCGCGCGCGCCATTCTCGCCGGCTTCGACAAGCACTATCGCCTGTTTCGCGAGGCCGCGCGCCAGGCCAAACGCCACTTCGAGGCGGCCGACTGGTCCGCCACGCGCGGCCTCGCGCGCGAGCGCATCCAGATGTACGACCAGCGCGTGCACGAGGCGGTCGAAAAAGTGCGTACGGGCTACCCCGAGGCCGAGCGCGACGAATCGCTCTGGCCGGCGATCAAGCTGGCCTATATCGGGCTGCTGCACGAGCACAGGCAACCCGAATGCGCGGAGACTTTCTACAACTCGGTTGCCTGCCAGGTCCTGCACCGGCGCTATTACCGCAACGAGTTCATCTTCTGGCGCCCTGCGGTCGCGACCGAGCATCTCGAAGGGGACGCTCCGACCTACCGCTGCTACTACCCCAGGGACAAGGGGCTGCGCGGCACGCTGCGCGCGATGATCGGCGACTTTAGCCTGGCCAACCCGTTCGAGGACCTCAGGCGGGACGCCAGGAGCGTGCTGCGGGCGCTGCGCGCGTACTTCCCGCGCCCGACCCGCGCCTACCCCAGCCTGCAGGTTCAGGTGCTGGGGTCGCTCTTTTTCCGCAACAAGGCCGCCTACGTCATCGGCAAGATCGTCAATGGCCATCGGGAATATCCATTCGCGGTTCCGATCCTGCAGAACGAGCGGCGCGAGCTCTACCTCGACGCGCTGCTGCTCGATCCCGACCAGCTGCAGCTCCTGTTCTCGTTCGCGCGCGCCTACTTCCTGGTCGACATGGAGGTGCCGGCAGCCTACGTCTCCTTCCTGCGCCAGCTGATGCCGAGGAAGCCGCGCGCCGAGATGTACATGGCGGTCGGGCTGCAGAAACAGGGCAAGACGCTGTTCTACCGCGACCTGCACCATCACCTCAAGCATTCCACCGACGAGTTCGTCGCCGCGCCCGGGATCAAGGGGATGGTGATGCTGGTGTTCACCCTGCCTTCGTTTCCGTACGTGTTCAAGGTGATTCGCGATCACTTCGCACCGCCCAAGGAGGTGGACCGGCAGACGGTCAAGGAGAAGTACCAGCTGGTCAAGTACCACGACCGCGTCGGGCGCATGGCGGACACCCTCGAGTACTCGCTGGTCGCGCTGCCGCAAGAGCGCTTCGCGCCGGAGCTGATCGAAGAACTCAAGACCCAGGCCGCTTCCTCGATCGAGTTCGAGGGCGACCGGATCGTCATCAAGCACATGTATATCGAGCGGCGCATGGTACCGCTCAACTTGTACCTCGAGGAAGCCGTGCGCGAGGGCGACGAGACGCAATTGCGGCACGCGCTGGCGGAGTACGGCAAGGCGATCAAGGAGCTCGCAGGGGCGAACATCTTTCCGGGCGACATGCTGCTCAAGAACTTCGGCGTCACGCGCCACAACCGGGTCGTGTTTTACGACTACGACGAGATCGCGTACATGACCGACTGCAACTTCCGCCGCATTCCGCCGCCGACGAGCTACGAGGACGAGATGGCCGCGGAACCGTACTGGTCGGTCGGCCCAAACGACGTTTTCCCCGAGCAGTTCGAGCGCTTTCTGGTCGCCAACCCGCACGCGCGCGACGTATTCATGCAGCTGCACGGCGATCTCATGGATCCGGCGTTCTGGACCGGCAAGCAGGCGTGCATCCGCGCCGGGGTCCAGGAGGACGTCTTCTCCTACCCGGAGTCCTGGCGCTTCAAGCGCTAGGCGCTCAGAAGATGCCTCCGATCGCGCCACGCAGGCTCCAGATCGGGATCAGCAGCACCTGCAGCAGGATCAGCAGCACTAGCGGCGAAAGGTCGATATTGGCGATCGGCGGCACGAGCCGCCGTAGCGGGCGCAGGAACGGCCGCGTCACCGCGTCCAGGACCGGGTTCGTCGCAGCGTGCGGCGCCACCCACGACAGGATCGCCTGCACGATGACGGCGAAAACGAGCATGTACACGCTGAGGCGGATCAAGTCCACCAGCGCGACCGCGGCGAGCAGCGCCAGCGCCGCGCCCGGCGCCGAGCCGAGATCGCCGCCGCGCAACGCGAACAGGGTGTAGAGCGAGATCGCCTGCAGCAGCCAGGCCGCCACCGCGGTGCCCAGATCGAGCGCCCCCAGCGGTGGAATGATGCGCCGCGCAGGGCGCACGATCCAGTTGGTCGCGACGACGACGAATTCTCCGATCTGATTGCGAAACGGCACTGCCATCCACTGGAAGTGAAAGCGCGCCAGAAGCAGATAGACGAAAAATGCGGCGGCAGTGTCGACCAGGAACGAGAGAATCTGCTGCAGCACTCAGCCTCCCTTGCCGATTTCTTCGCCCAGCTGCGCGCCGCGCCGGCTTGCGGCCTCGAGTGCGCGCATCATGCGCTCGGCGAGTCTCTCCTCGGCGAACACCCGCAGCGCAGCCTCCGTGGTGCCGCCCTTGGAGGTAACCCGCTCGCGCAGGACGCCAGGCCCCTCGCCGCTTTGCGCCGCGAGTTTGGCCGCGCCGAGCACGGTCTGCAGCGCGAGCCTGGCGGCCACATCTTGCGTCAGGCCGAGCCTGACGCCCGCCGCTGCGAGCTGCTCGATGAACCAGAACACGTACGCCGGCCCGCTGCCCGATACCGCCGTCACGGGATCGAGCAGGGCCTCATCCTCCACCCACACCACCTCGCCCACCGCGCCAAGGATGCGCGCCGCGCGCTGCTTCTCGGCGGCGCTGACTTCAGGCAGCGCGTAGAGCCCCGTGATGCCGGCGCCGATCAGCGCCGGGG
>JBOIFB010000257.1:0-4040 GCA_050741415.1 Burkholderiales bacterium
ACGCGGTGTACGCGATCGCGCGCCGCCGGGGCCTGCGCGTGATCGAGGACGCGGCGCAGAGCATGGGCTCGAGCTGGAAGGGCAGGCGCATCGGCAGCTTCGGCGACCTGGTGTGCATCTCGTTCCACGCCAACAAGAACATGACCACCGCCGAGGGCGGCTGCCTGGTGCTGAACGACGAGACCGAGGCGCTGCGCTGCGAGCGCCTGCGCCTGCAGGGCGTGCTGCGCCTGCCCGGCGGGGAGCTCGAGGTCGAGGAGGCCGGCGCCAAGATGAACCTGACCGACGTCGCGGCGCGCATCGGCCTGGGCCAGCTCGAGCGGCTGGAGGAATTCAACGCTCGCCGGCGCAGTCTCGCGCAGCGCTACTTCGAGCGCCTCGACCCGTCCCTCGGCTGCGGCCTGCCGCCGGCGGACTTCGAGCAGTCCAATTGGCACATGTTCCAGGTCCTGCTGCCGCTCGAGCGCATGACGATCGGCCGCGCGCGCTTCATCGCCCTGATGCACGAGCGCGGCATCGGCGTCGGGGTGCACTATCCGGCGATGCACCTGTTCCGCCTCTACCGCGACCAGGGCTGGAAGGCGGGCGATTTCCCGCATGCCGAGCGCGTCGGCGCGAGCATCGCCACGCTGCCGCTCTTCCCGGCCATGCGCGACGCCGACGTCGACCGGGTCTGCGCGGCGCTCGGTGATATCCTTGCCGCACACCGCCGCTAAGAGCGCGGCCCGATCCCCATGCCGGCCCCCGATCTGTCCGTCGTCATCCCGGTTTTCAACGAGGAAGAAGGCCTCGCGGCGCTGTTCGCGCGCCTGTATCCGGCGCTCGACGCGCTGGGTCTCAGCTACGAGGTGATCTTCGTCGACGACGGCAGCCGCGACCGCTCGGCGGCGATCCTGCGCCAGCAGTTCGAGCAGCGCCCGGAAGCGACGCGCGTGGTGCTGCTGGCGGGCAACTTCGGCCAACACCCGGCAATCCTGGCCGGCTTCGCGCACTGCCGTGGCGCGCGCGTGGTGACGCTCGACGCCGACCTGCAGAACCCGCCCGAGGAGATCGCCAAGCTGCTCGCGCGCATGGACCAGGGCGCGGACTACGTCGGCGGGGTGCGGCGCCGGCGCCAGGACAGCTGGCTGCGGCGCATTCCTTCGCGCCTGATGAACCGGCTGCGCGAGCGCATCACCAGCATCCGCATGACCGACCAGGGCTGCATGCTGCGCGCCTACAGCCGCGAGCTGATCGACGCGCTCAACCGCTGCCGCGAAACCAATACTTTCATCCCGGCGCTCGCCTACACTTTCGCCCGGCGCCCGGCGGAGGTCGAGGTGGCGCACGAGGAGCGCGCGGCAGGCACCTCGAAGTACTCGCTGTTCAAGCTGATCGCGCTCAATTTCGACCTCATGACCGGCTTCTCGATCGCGCCGCTGCGGGCCTTCTCGGTGCTCGGCATGCTGATCGCGGCCGGCTCGGTGCTGCTCTACCTGGTGGTCATGGCCGAGCGCATGCTGCTCGCGGGCAGTCTGCGCGAGGCGCTTGCGGCGCTGTGGGACCGCGACATCCTGGCCTACTTCCTGATCGGGCTGCAGCTGTTCGGCATCGGCCTGCTGGGCGAGTACGTCGGCCGCATCTACGAGGAGGTGCGCCAGCGCCCGCGCTACGTGGTCAGCGCCGTCCTGCAGCGCGAGGAATGACGCGCGCGGTCGTCTTCGCCTACCACAACGTCGGGCTGCGCTGCCTCGCGACCCTGCTCGCGCACGGCCTCGAGGTGCCGCTGGTGGTGACGCAGCGCGACTCGCCCGGCGAGAACGTCTGGTTCGCGAGCGTGGCCGGCTTTGCCGCCGAGCGCGGGATCGAGACCGCGTTTCCGGACGACCCGAACGAACCCGCCTTCGCCGCGCGCGTGGAAGCGATCGCGCCGGACTTCCTGTTCTCCTTTTACTACCGCCGCATGCTGGGGCCTCGGCTGCTCGCGGCGGCGCGGCGCGGCGCGCTCAACATGCACGGCTCGCTGTTGCCGAAGTACCGCGGCCGCGCGCCGGTCAATTGGGCCGTGATCAGAGGCGAGAGCGAGACCGGGGCGAGCCTGCACTATATGACCGGCAAGCCCGACGCGGGCGCGGTGGTCGGCCGGCAGCGCGTGCCGATCCTGCCCGAGGACACGGCGCGCGAGGTGTTCGACAAGGTCACCCTCGCGGCCGAGTTGGTGCTGGACGCCGCGCTGCCCGCGCTGCTCGCCGGGCGCGCGCCGGCCGTGGCGCAGGACCTCGCCGCCGGCAGCTATTTCGGCGCCCGGCGCCCCGCGGACGGCCGCATCGACTGGTCGCAAAGCGCGCACGCGATCCACGACCTGGTGCGCGGCGTGGCGCCGCCCTACCCCGGCGCCTTCGCCAGCGTCGGCGGTGTGCCGCTCAGGATCCTGCGCACCCGCGTCGAGCCCGCGCGCAGCGGCGCAGCGGCCGTGCCGGCCCCGGGCGCGCCTCGGGCGCCGGCCCTATACTGCGAAGGGGCGCATTGCTACGCCGACTGCGCCTCCGGCGACCGGCTGCGGCTGCTGCAATTCGAGATCGACGGCCGCGCGGCCGGCGCCGCCGAAGTGACGGCCCGCTTTGGTTCTGAACCCGCAATTTTCGACTGAAACCCACATGAAAAAGATCCTCGTCCTGGGCGTCAACGGCTTCATCGGCCACCACCTCTCGAAGCGCGTGCTCGAGACCACGGATTGGGACGTGTACGGCATGGACATGCAATCCGAGCGCGTCGCGGACCTGCTCGATCAGCCGCGCTTTCACTTCTTCGAAGGCGATATCACGATCAACAAGGAGTGGATCGAGTACCACATCCGCAAGTGCGACACCGTAATCCCGCTGGTGGCGATCGCCACCCCGGCCACCTACGTGCGCGAGCCGCTGCGCGTGTTCGAGCTCGACTTCGAGGCCAACCTGCCGATCGTTCGCTCCTGCGTCAAGCACGGCAAGCGCCTGATCTTCCCCTCGACTTCCGAGGTCTACGGCATGAGCCGCGAGCGCGAGTTCGACCCCGAAACGACCGAGCTGGTGCTGGGCCCGATCCACAAGCAGCGCTGGATCTACTCCTGCTCCAAGCAGCTCATGGACCGGGTGATCTGGGCCTACGGCGCGCAGCAGGGCTTCGATTTCACCCTGTTCCGGCCGTTCAACTGGATCGGCGCGGGGCTCGATTCGCTCTTCGCGGCGAAGGAAGGCAGCTCGCGCGTGATCACGCAGTTCCTGGGCCACATCGTGCGCGGCGAGCCGATCCAGCTGGTGGACGGGGGGCGCCAGAAGCGCGCCTTCACCTACGTCGACGACGGCATCGATGCGCTGATGAAGATCATCGCCAACCCGCGCGGCGTGGCGAGCGGCAAGATCTACAACATCGGCAACCCACGCAACAACTACTCGATCGCCCAGCTCGCCGGCATGATGAAAACGATGGCCCTCAAATACCCCGAATACAAGGACAGCGCGCGCAAGGTGAAGATCGTCAAGACCAGCGCGAACGCCTACTACGGCAAGGGCTATCAGGACGTGCAGAACCGGGTGCCGGCGATCGCCAACACGATGCGCGAACTCAGGTGGCGCCCGCGGGTGGGCATGCGCGACGCGCTGCACCACATCTTCGAGGCCTACCGCGGCCACGTCGCGGAGGCGCGCAGCCTGGTCGAATGAGGCTCGCGCTCAAGCTCGACGTCGACACCTACCGCGGCACGCGCGAAGGCGTGCCGCGCCTGATGCGCATCCTCGAGACGCAGCGCGCGGGCGCGACTTTCCTTTTTTCGCTCGGCCCGGATCACACCGGCCGGGCGGTCCGGCGCGTGTTCCGGCGCGGCTTCGTCGGCAAGGTGGCGCGCACCTCGGTGCTCGAGCACTACGGCCTGCGCACGCTCCTCTACGGCACGCTGCTGCCCGGACCGGACATCGGCGCGCGCTGCGCGGGCGTGCTGCGCGCCGCGCGCGAGGCGGGCTTCGAGACCGGGATCCACTGCTGGGACCACGTGCGCTGGCAGGACGGCGTCGCGCGCGCCGGCG
>JBOIFB010000258.1:0-4003 GCA_050741415.1 Burkholderiales bacterium
TGCACCGGGGCGAAGGTCGAGGGCGTGCCTTCGAACAGGTTGTAGCCGAAAAGGGGCAGGCGCTGGCCGGTGGAGTTGTAGATGAAGGTCTGGAACTCGTTCTTCTCGGGCGGGGCTTCGCTCGGCGTGCCGAAGGGGGTTTGCGGCAGGCCTCTCTGCTGGAACTGCTGCTGCTGCTGCGGGACCTGTTCCCGGTACTGCTGCCGCAGCTGCTGCAGGTCCTGCTCCTGCACGCCCGTAGGCGACACAGGCGCGTTGGTGATGACCGGGGTGCGCAGCGGCGTCGTCTGCTGCTGCTGCGAATTCTGGTCCGCCGGGTTGGGGAAGATGCCATAGCCGGGCGCGCCGGGGATCGTCTGCGCCGACGCGCTGCCCATCGCGAGGCCGACAATCAGCAGGGTTTCAAGCAGTCTGCGCGCCAGCGGCACGATCTCCCTCTCGCAATCGACTTCGGTGATGCCGCTTCTTGGCTGTTGGCGACCCGAAGACCGGGCGGCGGCTGGGGTCGATTCTAGCGCAAGAGTCAAAACCGGGGACAGACCCCGAACCGGGGGGAAGGGGCCCCTTTTTCTATCTATGCATTTTCGCCGCCCAGGAAATGCCGCGCGGCGGCGGCAACGTCGCGCCAGCGGTAGATCGTCGCGCGGCTGCGCTGCTGGGTCTGGTCGCCGCCGTAGACCAGCATGCCCCGCGCCGCCCCGGAGATGCGCGCGAAGTGCTCCAGCCCGTCGAGCCAGTCGGCCGCGACGGTGCGGCCGGACTTGATCTCGAGCGCGCGCAGCGCCCCGGCCCGCTCGGCCAGCAGGTCCACCTCGTGGCCGGCGGCGTCGCGCCAGAAATGCAGCTCGGGCGGCTCGCCGCGGTTGCAGCCGTGCTTGAGCATCTCGCCGACCACCCAGGTCTCGAACAGCGCGCCGCGCAGCGCGTGCGTCGCCAGGTCGCGCGCCTCGCGGATGCCGGCCAGCGACGCGGCCAGCCCCGTGTCGAGGAAAAACAGCTTGGGCGCCTTGATCAGCCGCTTGCCGAAGTTGCGGTGAAACGGCCCCACCAGCCGCACGACGTAGCTCGCTTCGAGCACCGAGAGCCACGCCTTCGCGGTGTTGTGCGTGACGCCGCAGTCGGCGGCCAGCGAGGACAGGTTGACGAGCTGCGCGGTGCGCGCCGCGCACATGCGCACGAAGCGGCGGAACGCGCCCAGGTCGCGCACGTTGACGAGCTGGCGCACGTCGCGCTCGACGTAGGTGGCCATGTAGTCGGCGTACCAGGTGCGCGGCGGCACGCCCCCGGCGGCGACGCGCGGGTACAGGCCGCGCCACAGGAGCTGCTCGATCGAGCCGGGCCGGGTTGCGCGGTCGAGCTCGGCGAGGCTCAGGGGCAGCAGGTGCAGCAGCCCCACCCGGCCCGCGAGCGACTGCGTGATGCCCGAGAGCAGGCCGAACTGCTGCGACCCGGTGAGGATGAAGCGCCCCGGCCGGCGGTCGGCATCGACGACGGACTGCAGGTAGGAGAACAGCCCCGGGGCGCGCTGCGCCTCGTCGAGCACCGCGCCCGCGGCGAACCCGGCGAGGAAGCCGCGCGGGTCGCGCTCGGCGAAGTCGCGCGTGTCCGGCTCCTCGAGGTTGGCGTACGGCTTGCGCGGGAACGTCGCGCGGGCGAGGGTGGTTTTCCCCGACTGGCGCGGGCCGGTGACGGCGAGCACCGGATAGTGCCGGGCGAGGCGGCGCAGCGCGGCGCCGGCGTGCCGTTTCAGCATCTCGCCAGCCTCGCGCGTGCCGTGCAGATTGTCAATTCAATTTACAAAATGCACGAGGCGGGCGCGCGCGGCGAGGTTCTGGCGCTTGTAGTACTCGGGGTTGATGAGGGCGTCCTTGTCCGGGATCAGGTCGCGGATTCGCATGCCGGGCTTGTACGGGTAGCGCAAGGGCGTCGCGACGTTGCCGCGCAGGGTCACGGCGTTGTCGAACTTGGGCAGGATCGCGCGCATCGAGCCGGCGCTCGAGGGGCCGCCGGCGGCGAAGATCGCGTTCGCCAGGGTGCTGAGCGAGCTCACGGTGTAGGCGCCGGGGCGCTTGGCGTAGCCGACCACGAAGATCTGGATCGAGCGCAGCTGGCCCATGGTGACCAGCAGGTCGAAGTTGCGGAAGTTGCGCGACACCGCGGTCTTCACGAACTTGGTGATGTCCTTGTAGGCGATGCCGGCCACGGTGATCGAGCCCACGCGCGGGATGTTGATCATGCCGTTGCGGTCGACCGTCGCGCGGTAGTCGATGTCGATCTGGCCCCAGGCGCGGATCAGCAGTTCGTCGCCCGGGCCGATCGTGTAGTCGGGCGTGACCGGAACGTTCTGCACCGGGGCGAAGGTCGAAGGCGTGCCCTGGAACAGGTTGGTGCCGAACAGCGGCAGGCGCTGGCCGGTCGAGTTGTAGATGAAGGTCTGGAACTCGTTTCTCTCGGGCGGGGCCGCGGCGGCGGGCGGCTTGGGCTCGGGAACGCGAACCTGCTCCGTGGCCGGAACCTGAAGCACCGTCGGCCCGGCCGGAGCGTTGGTGATGACCGGGGTGCGCAGCGGCGTGGCTTGCTGCTGTTGCGAATTCTGATCGGCGGGATTGGGAAAGATCACGTAGCCGGGCGCGCCGGGGATCGTCTGTGCCGACGCGCTGCCGATTGCGAGGCCGAGAATCAGCAGGGTTTCAAGCAGTCTGCGCGCCAGCCGCACGGTCTCCCTCTCGCAATCGACTTCGGTGATGCCGCTTCTGTTGGGGACCCGAAGACCGGGCGGCGGCTGGGGACGATTCTAGCCCAAGAGTGAAAACCGGGGACAGACCCCGAAAAGCAGAACCAGGAAGAACCGGGGTCTGTCCCCTTTATCCGCGGCTCCGGTAGGAAAATAGGGACAGACCCTATATTCCACACATAGCGTCAGCTTGCGGGTGTCGCCGTCCGTTGCGCGGCTAGCCGCGCCCTTTGGTATCACGAGCCGCATGCATGGCTATGCCGACAAAAAGGAATGCGACGATAACCATTAATGCTGCGACGATAATCTCCATGGTCAGAGCTCCTTCAAGGACTGAATGTGGCGGTCAATCCGCCGATGGAGCAGGAGAATGCCAATACTCAAGGCCACCACAACGATGACGGCCGCCCAGAGCAAGGGAGTGGCGGCGGATCCGACATTGGATACAAGCCACCCAAATGTACTGATATCTGTCACCAGGAGAATCCCCAGCCAGACCTTCAGATACGCAATCTTTTCCTTCGCGATATCCAGATCTGACATGAAGAGCAGCTCAGATGACCGTCTCCGTTAAAGGATACACGAAACGCACGCAGTGCGAAGGTACGTGCTCGGCGCGCGTTAACTTGGGAAAAATAGGGACAGACCCCATTTTCGCCGAAAACCAGGAACAGACCCCTAAAAGCAGAACCAAGAAGAACCGGGGTCTGTCCCTACTTCAACGCCCGGCCACCGTTTCGACTTCGTGCCCCGTGATGTCCCGGGCGAGGCGCCGATCGACGCACTCATCGAGCAGGATTCTCACGATCCTTGCGCGATCAGGCTGGCCTTGGCCTCCTCGAGGAATGCGATGACGTGCTCGCGCTTGACGCTCGGAAAGCCTTCGAGGAAGTCATCGATCGACTCGCCGCTCTCGAGGTAGTCGAGCAGCGTCTGCACCGGCACACGCGTTCCGGCGAACACTGGCGTGCCGCCGAGGACGTCCGGAGAAAGGGTGATGATGTGTTGCGCCATGACCGCGGTAGGTTACGCCTTCTTGGCGATTCGAAGCAACCGGGAGAAAATGGACTCTGACCCCGTTTTCTACGATGCCAAGAGCGCGACGCTGGTCCTGGTACCACTCGTAGGCCTCACCGATCTCGAGAGCCGCGCGCTCCGAGACCGTTAGCCGGTACGCCATTTACCCTGAACGATGCGCTCGCGCACTTCTTCCCAGGGAGAGCCGGCCTCGGGATTGGCTTCAAACTCGGCAAGGCGCCGGTCAAGCTC
>JBOIFB010000259.1:0-4002 GCA_050741415.1 Burkholderiales bacterium
CGCGGCGCCCGGCGCGGCTTCGATTCCGGCGGCCGCGAGCAGGGCCTCATCGAGCATCTCTCCTTCGATTTTTCTGCGCTCGCGGTTGAGCCGGTCGAGCTGCTGCGCGATGTTCGATGCGCGCGCCTCGTCGTCGGTGATCAGGCACTCGATGCCCAGGCTCATGTCGGCCAGACGACCGGCGGCGTTCAGGCGCGGACCGGCGACGAAGCCGAGGTCGAAGCCGGTCGCCTGCGCGGGGATGCGCCCTCCGATTCGCAGCAGCTCGTTCAGCCCGGGCGCCGCGCGCCCGGCGCGCAGGCGCTTGAGCCCCTGCGCGACCAGGATGCGGTTGTTGGCGTCCAGCGGCAC
Source organism: Burkholderiales bacterium (assembly GCA_050741415.1). GTDB lineage: Bacteria > Pseudomonadota > Gammaproteobacteria > Burkholderiales > SG8-39 > DAHVFK01. The sequence goes on from JBOIFB010000259.1 coordinate 352, forward strand.
CACGTCGGCGACCGTGCCGAGCGCGACCAGGTCGGCGAGCGCGCCCAGGTTGGGCTCGGAGCGCGCGGCGAAGGCGCCGCGCCGGCGCAGCTCGGCGCGCAGCGCGAGCATGACGTAGAACATGACGCCCACGCCGGCCAGGGCCTTGGACGGAAAGTCGCAGCCGGGCTGGTTCGGGTTGACGATGCAATCGGCCGCCGGCAGCTCGGGCCCGGGCAAGTGGTGGTCGGTGATCAGCGTGGCGATGCCGAGCGTGCGCGCCCGCGCCACGCCCTCGACGCTCGCGATGCCGTTGTCGACCGTAACCAGCAGCTCGGGGCGCAGGCCGGCCGCCAGGTCGACCAGCTCGGGCGACAAGCCGTAGCCGAGCACGAAGCGGTCCGGCACCAGGTAGCGCACCTCCGCACCGAGGGCGCGCAGCGCGCGCACGCCCAGCGCGCAGGCGGTGGCGCCGTCGGCGTCGTAGTCGGCGACGATGAGGATGCGCCGCGCGCCGGCGATGCCGTCGGCGAGCAGCGCCGCCGCCTGCCCGGCGTTGGCGAGCAGCTCCGGCGCGAGCAGGCGCGACGCGTCGTAGTCGAGCTCATCGGCCGAGCGGATGCGCCTGGCGGCGAACACGCGCGCGAGCACCGGGTGAACGCCGGCGCGTTCGAGCGCGCGGCGGTCGGCTTCGGCATAGGTCCGCTCGACGATCTTCATGCGTAGCGCTCGAGCGCACGCGGGCGGCGCCAGATGCGCCGCAGGTCGCCGCGGATGGTCTCGAACGAGCGCGCGTCCGCCGCATCGGGCACGTGCAGCGTGAGCATGCCGATGCGCCCGGCGCGCAGCGCCTCGAGCAGCGGCGCGAACCAGCGCGCTTCGAGTGCGCGCAGGCGCGCGGCGTAGGCCTCGGACTCGTCCAGCGCGTGCGCCGCGCGCAGCGCATCGAGCACCAGCAGGTGACGGCCCGTTTCGGGCGCGCGCGCGAGCCACTCTTCGGCCGCGGCCGGCAGCGTGCGGCGGGACATGCCGGCCAGCCGCGCCAGGCCGAGCGCGATCGGCTCGTCGGCGCAGACCGACTGCCACGGCCCCGCGGCGTCGCTCGGCGCGCGGCCGGCACCCCACAGCCAGAGGCTGTTGAGCGCGGGCGCGCCGCGGCGCTCGCGCTCGGCGTTGACCGGGTGCGGGTGCAGCACCATCTGGATCTCGGTCAGCAGCGCATGCCAGCGCCGCGCGCCAGGCTCGGCGGACAGGCGCTGGTTGACGTCTTGCCCTGCGAGCTCAAGCGGCGACTCGTTCGCGGCACGGATTTCCTCGCCGATGCGCGCGCACCAGCGCCCGGGCGCGAGCGGATAGAAGGTCGGCGTGCCGGCGAAGTGCTTGTTCAGCGCCTCGCACAGCGCCTCGGCTTCCTCGCGCGAAACCTCGAGCGCGGCGCTCGGAATGAGCGTCGGCGCCTCGCGCCCCAGCCGCAGATGCACCGGGTCCGCGCGCAGCCAGGGATCTTCGCCCGGCTCGCCGCCTTCAGCCAGCACGGTCAGCGCGCCCGCCGCGAGCGGCGCGTCCTCGCCGCTGTCCTCGCCACGGAAGGCTTCGACCAGCCAGCGCTCAGGCGGCTGCGGCTCGACGCCGGTGGCGCGGCCGCGCGCCAGCAGCAGCTCGAGCGCGGGCAGCCGCAGCGCGCCGAGCGCCTCGCGCGCCGGCTCGCGGGTCGGAAACAGTGCCGGAACCAGCAGCTCGCAATGCATCCAGTGGATATCCGTCCAGTTGGCAGAGTATCAGACCAGCCGCGCGAGCTGCCACAGCGCAAAGGCGAGAATGACGATGCCGGAAACGACGTTCAAGCCCCGCAGCAGGCCCGCGCCGAGGCGTGCGCGCAGTCGGGCCGCGCCTAGCGCGAGGATGACCCACCAGGAGGCCGAGCCGAGGAACACGCCGAGCACCACCGTTGCCGCCCCGGCATAGCCCGCTCCGGTTCCGAGCCCGAGCCCGGCGAAGATCGCGGCGAAGGCAAGGATCGTGGGTGGATTGGCGAGCGTCAGGCCGAGGGTGGACAGAAACGCAGCGGGAAGCGGGAGCTTCTCCGTGGCCGCACCGTTCGGCGCAGGCGGCGCGGCGATCAGGGCGCGGATGCCGAGATAGATCAGGAACCCCCCGCCGAGAAGCCCGAGCCAGAAGCGATGCGCGAGCAGCACCGCGGACACCGCCGTGATCCCGAATGCCGCGACCGCGCCGTAGATGGCATCGGCGGCCGCGATGCCCATGCCGGAGACGAAGCCCGCCAGCGCGCCCGAAGCGAGAGTGCGCCGGAAGCAAAGCATCCACATCGGGCCGACGGTGGCGGCGAGCACGAAGCCGAACGCCAGCCCCTTCAGGAAGAGCGGCGTCATCGCGCTTCAGCCGCTGTTGCGCAGCCCCGCTGCAACGCCGTTGATCGTAAGGTGGATGGCGCGCTTGGTGCGTGCGTCGGTGTCGCCCGCGCGGTAGCGCCTGAGCAGCTCGACCTGCAGATGGTTGAGCGGATCGAGGTAGGGAAAGCGGCTGCGGATCGAGCGCGCGAGCGTCGGGTTGTCCGCCAGCAGCTCATCGCGGCCCGTGATCCGGGCGAGCCAGTGCCGGGTGCGGTGCCATTCGGCCGCGACGTCGCCGAATACGCGCGCGCGCAGCGCCGCGTCCGGCACCAGCTCGGCGTAGCGCGAGGCGATCGCCAGGTCGGTTTTGGCGAGCACCATGTCGAGGCTCGACAGTACGCTCCTGAAGAACGCCCAGCGCTCGTGCATTTCGCGCAGCTCATCGAGCGAAACGCCGGGCCGGGCGAGCCATCGCTCGACCGCGGTTCCGAATCCATACCAGCCGGGCAGCATCAGGCGGCACTGGCTCCAGCTGAATACCCAGGGGATGGCGCGCAGGTCTTCGAGCCGCGCCGAGCGGCCCCGCGCCGCGGGCCGGCTGCCTATGTTCAAGTCGGCGATCTCGGCGATCGGCGTGGAGGCGCGGAAGTACTCGAGGAAGCCGGGCGTTTCCTTGACCAGCGCGCGGTAGGCGCGCAAGGAGATCGAGGAAAGCTCCTCCATGGCCTTGGCGTGGTGCTCGCGCTCGGCGTCGTTGCGCGGGCGCGCGCCGAGGCTCGCCTCGAGCGTCGCCGCGGCAAGCGTCTCCAGGTTGTGCCGCCCGCGCTCCGGGCCGCCATATTTGCTCGCGATCACCTCGCCCTGTTCGGTCAGGCGCAGCGCGCCGTCGACGCTGCCCGCCGGTTGCGCGAGGATCGCGTCGTAGCTCGGCCCGCCGCCGCGGCCGACGGTTCCGCCGCGGCCGTGGAACAGACGCAGGCGCACGCCGTGCGCGCGGCATACGCGCACCAGGTCGGCCGAGGCTTCGTGCAGCGACCAGCTCGAGGCGAGGTAGCCGCCGTCCTTGTTGCTGTCGGAGTAGCCGAGCATCACTTCCTGCTCGCCGCCGCGCGCGTCGATCCAGCTGCGGTAGAGCGGCAGCTTGAGCGCGCGGTCGATGATCGCGCCGCTGCGCTCGAGGTCGGCGATCGATTCGAACAGCGGAATGATGTCCATGTCGAGTTGAGGGCGCGCGTCCGGCCGCAGCAGGCCCGCTTCGCGCAGCAGCACGCCCACTTCGAGCAGGTCCGACACCGATTCGCAGTGCGAGATGACGTAATGC
>JBOIFB010000260.1:0-375 GCA_050741415.1 Burkholderiales bacterium
CGCGAAGATCAAGCGCCGCCCGATCACCGCCATCAGGTGCGGGGAGGCCGCGTTAGGGGTGACGAAGGACTTGCGCATCAGCACCTCGGCCGAGATCTTGTGTCCGTAGTCGGAGCCGAGCAGTGCCTGCAGCGTTTCGACGAACGTGGACTTGCCGCCGTCGGTTGGGCCGTGCAGGAAGAATAGGGTCTTCAACATCGTATCGCCGGTCAGCGTGTAGCCGACTGCCCGCCGCAGGTACGCGATCAGCGCGCGGTCACCGGCCATCCACCGATGCAGCGCCGCCTCCCACGTGGGACACCGCGCGCGCGGGTCGAACGCGACCGGCGCGTGGCGCGTGATCAGGTCCTCGCGGCGCCCGGGGCGCAGCTTGCC
>JBOIFB010000260.1:385-4002 GCA_050741415.1 Burkholderiales bacterium
CAGCTTGCCCGTGCGCAGGTCCACGACGCCGTTCTGCACGCCCAGCAGCCACGGGTCGGCGTCCAGTTTGCCGACGTCCAGCTCCACGCCCGGCTCGGTGCGCGCCAGCTCGATCGCGGCCTTGAGCTTGGTGACGCTCTCGGACGTGGCCGCCCAGCGCGCCAGCGCCTTCTTCTGGTCGGAGTCGGTGGCGCGCGCAACCTCGCCGTAAATCGCGCCGGCGCTGTCCTTGGCGCGGCGCATGACCTCGCTCTCGTTGGCGCGCCACCGCTGCCCGTCCCACGCTAACCAGTGCGCCCCTGGCGCCCAGCGTAGGTCCGCCCCGTGCCGCGCCAACAGCCGGCGCGCGTTGCCTTGATCGGTGTTGTGCTGCGGGGGGTCGATGGGCTCCTCGGGCAGCGCCTCGAAGGCCGCCTTGCCGCGCGCGACCAGAAAGTCGTCCAGGCCGGTCTTCGCGAGTCCGGGCACCTCGGGCAGCCGCACCGTGCGCACGTCGGCGCCGCGGCGCCTCAGCTCGGCGGCGAACTCGCGCATCGCGCGCAGTACGCTCGGGTTTGTCGAGATGTCGGGCGAGTCGAAGATCAGGATGACGATGCGCCCCACCAGGTCGAACTGATCCAGCTCGGCGAGCGCCTGCTTGCGCCAATTCTCGACGCCGCCCAGCCCGATGGTCAGCAGGCCGGCGCGCGTGGCAGCGTAGGCCTTCTTCTCGCCCTCGGTGAAGTAGAGCGTAATCGTGCGCTCGCGCGCGACGTCCGCCCACGTTACCCCCGGCACGGGCGGGAGGTACAGCCGGCAGCCCTTCTTGATCTGGTGATAGCGCTGGCCCTTGGCGCCGGGGCCGACAAAGCGCACGCGCGCGAAGCCGTTTACCCGGCCGTGCAGCGTTCGGTACGGAATCACGTAGGCCTCGGCGGCGACGCCGTACTTCGTGCGACAGTACTCGGCGCTCAGCGGGCGCAGGCCCATAGCGTCGCCGTCCGTAGCGCCGAGCCCGGATGGAGCCAGATTGGCAAGCACGGCGGGCGAGAACTGCTGTAGCTTTGACTTCATGTTGGTCTAGTGTTGGATGACTTTGGCGGCCTGCTCGACCACGGTTCGCGCAACGGTGCGGCGCCGGTCGGGCGGACCATTGGGTGTAAAGACGACGATCAGCACCGGGCCGCTCTCGTCGAGTAATTCGTAGAGGCCCAGCTCGGTCCCGGCGCCCAGGTCGGCGAGCAGCTGGGTTTCCAGCTTGGCGACGTGCAGCTGCAGGTCGAGGTCGAGCCGCGCGCGGGGCACCTCGCGCACGGCGGCCAGCACGCGCTTCACCTCGGCCTCGCTAAGGTGCGCGGCGCGCGGCGTCAGCTCGGCCAGCTCCTCGGCGAGCGTCACGTTGTGGCCCCTCCCGGCTTGGTGCCAAGCAGCGTGGCACGAGCACCCTCGGCTTCGGCGCGGGCGGCGACCTGCGTAGGTGCCTGGCCCTCGGCCAGCGCGTCGGCGAACCCGACGCGGCACACGCGCCACCGCCAGCCCCAGTGGTGGTTGACGTAGACGCTTCCCTCGCCGATGGCTTTCGATTCCGCCTGGAAGTCGAGATCACGCACGACGACATACAGTTCGCGGTTCATCAGAAGTCCTCGGCCTCAGCGCGCCGGACGCGAATGCGCTCGGCGATCTGCGCGCAGCGTTCGTCGGTCTCCGGAAATCGGCCGAGCCTCGCCTCGCGGTCGAGCGCGCGTTGCAGCTCCCGCGCCCAGCGCCGCGCTTCCGCTCGCTCTCGCTCGGAGAGCAGCGGCGGCGCCGCGGCCGGGCGGTGGTCGCACGTAAAGACGCTCACCGCCCGGCCCTCTTGGCGGCGCGCCTGGCCCCCTCCGCGCGCAGCGCGGGCGTGATCAACTCGATCACGGTGCGCAGCGCGCTCCCGCGCTCCAACGCCGCGTGAAATTGCAGCAGCGAGGTGCGGGCCATGGTCGCCTTCGTCAGCGGCCGCGTTTTCGGCTCGGCGAAGTCCGCGGCGGTCAGGGTTATCGGGCCGTGCTTTGCCTCGTGCCGCTGGATCGCCAATTCGAACAGCGCCAGCGCGACGCGCCGTCGCAGCGCGAGGCTGGCGGCGTCGCCCGCCTCGACCTGCGCAATCGCCATTTGGCTGCACCCGACGGCCGCGGCCAGCCGGCCCTGCGTGAGGTCCAGCGCCCGCCGCACGTACCGCAGGTCGGCGCCCTGCGCGCGGCGCGCCTCGGCGCTGGGCCGTTTGCGGAGTCGCATCGAGGCTCCCGGAAATCCACGTTAAAGCAAAAGCTTGCGCCCGGCGATTTGCGTGCGTAAAGAGGGGAATCTCGGTCAAACGGATGGGTTTAGCGTTACAGCGACGGGTGCGCGACGAGGCCCCGTGCGCTCAGTGAACGAGGTGGGGCGACTCCAAGAAACTCAGTGAGCGCCGGTTCCGCGCCGCCTGCTCGCGGTAAAACTCGGCTAACCCGGTTTCACCATCGGCCTCGGCAGCGCCCGCGTTTTGCTCCTCCTCCTCGATCCACTGGCAAAGCGTCGGTACCATGCTGCGCGGGTAAATCGACTCGCCAGCCAGATATTCCTACGGGTACTCGTACTCCTCGTCGTCGTGCAGGTGGACACTCATGAGACACCGCCGGCGTAGGTCCAACATCACGCCGGTCTTGTCGTCCAGATCTGCGGCGTCGTACAGCGTGACCAGATCGGGCGCGCACCAGATCACGCCCAACTCGGACGGCCACTCGTCCCAAGATTCGTCCAGCTCGGCGGCGCGCAGCTCCTCCCACAGCGCGACGACGTCCTCGTGGCGCGGGGGTTTCATGCGGCCCCCGGCGCGGACTCGTACGAGCGGACCAGCCGCAGCTGCGGCGCCACCTTGTCCAGAGCTCGCAGCAGCTGGTGGCCCACGCGGGCCTGCGCGCGGCAGTGCCGCGCGATGGCGGTGGACCGCGTTTTGGCCGCGCGCATCTTGTAGTACGCGAGACAGGTGCGCACAACCGGACGCCTCTCCGCGGCGTCGTCCATTGGGCGGGGGCGCTTGCCCGTCTGTTGGTCGCAGAATTGCTGCATGCGGTGCAGCAGGAGCAGGCCCGCGCAGTTCTTCAGCACAAAATCGTAGAAAGCGAGAGTTCCGGGTTTAGGTATTTTCGGGCTCATTTGCGTTGCTCCTTTCGGGTTGGGGGTCTTCTAGCTGCCTCGCGCAATCGCTCCTGCGCCGCGGTGGTTTGGGCTAGGTCATCGGCCAGCCGCTCGGCCAGCGCGTCGAGAAACGGGCGCAGGCGCGGATCGACCTCCGGCGCCGGCAGTGGGCGGGCGCGCTTCGCGGTCATCACGGTCGCTTCCACCAGCGGCGCTGGCGCCGCGCGGCGGCCGGCGCCGGCTTAAGCCGCGTCACCACGCGCAGAATTTTCCGCAGCTCCCCCGGGCCTACCCGGCCCTGCTCGGCCTCGGAGATCCTCGTCTGGTGGCACCCAACGGCGCGCGCCACCGCGCCCTGCGACAGCCCTAGCGCCCGGCGCACCCGGCGCAGGTCCGCCCCTAGGCGGCGCCGCGCGGCGCGGGGCTCGTCGGAAAGCTCTTGTGACCGCCTAAGCATCAGCCTATACTAAGCGGACTGTTTCTCT
>JBOIFB010000261.1:0-3948 GCA_050741415.1 Burkholderiales bacterium
GCGCCATCGCCTCCTGGCCCACGATCGTCTGGTGGGTGAGCACGTGGTTGAGCACCGAACCGAGCGCGTACTTGGTGTCGTCGTGGGTGGCCGCGACTTCGACCGCTTCGGAGATCGCGATTCCCAAGCTGCCCGGGTGATCGGCGCGCTGCGCGAGGATCGCCTTGCCGGACTGGGTCTCGTTCGAGGGCGAGGCGATGCAGGTGGCGCCGTAGGTCTCCATCAGCGCGCGCCGGTACGGCTTCTGGTTGTAGGACACGCGCACCATGAACACCTTCACCTCGATGCCGAACAGCGCCCCGGCGAAGGCGAGCGATGAGCCCCACTGCCCCGCGCCGGTCTCGGTGGCGATCTTCCGGATGCCGGCCTCTTTGTTGTAGAACGCCTGCGCCACCGCGGTGTTGGGCTTGTGGCTGCCCGCGGGCGAGACGCCTTCGTACTTGTAGTAGATCCTGGCCGGGGTCTGCAGCGCTTTTTCCAGCCTGCGCGCCCGGAACAGGGGCGATGGGCGCCATTGGCGGTAGATCTCGCGCACGGGCCCCGGGATCTCGATCTCGCGCTCGGTGCTGACCTCCTGCATGATCAGCGCCATCGGAAACAGCGGCGCGAGGTCGTCCGGCCCCACCGGTTGCTTGGTGCCCGGGTGCAGCACCGGCGGCGGAGGGGAAGGCAGGTCGGCCGCGATGTTGTACCAGTGCCTGGGGATGCGCGTCTCGTCGAGCAGGTATTTCACGGTCTCGGTCATGGCTCTTCCTCCCTCGGAGCGGGCATCCTAGCTCAATCGAAAAGATTCAGCACCCCGTCGAGCCCGGAATGGTCGAGCGCGAAGGTGGCGAATTCGTGCACGATCGGCTTGGCGTGGAACGCGACCGAGAAGGCCGCCTCATCCATCATCGGCATGTCGTTGGCGCCGTCGCCGATGGCGATCAGCTGCTCGCGGCGCGCACCGAGCGCCTGCGCCGCGGCACGCACTGCCTCGGCCTTGCGGCGCGGGTTGACGATCTCCCCTTCGAGCCTGCCGGTGAGGCGTCCCGCGCGCAGCTCGAGTTGATTCGCGCGCACGGCGTCGAACCCCAGGCGCGCCTGAAGGCGCGCGGCGAAGTACGAAAAACCGCCTGACACCAGCATCAGCCTGAGTCCGGCGGCCTTGCAGCCTTCGATCAGGCGTTCGGCGCCGGGGGAAAGCCGCAGCTTGTCGCGATAGACCCGTTCCAGCGCTTCCTCGGGCACGCCTTCGAGCAGCGCTACGCGCCGTTTGAGGCTTTGCGTGAATTCGAGCTCGCCGTGCATCGCACGCCGGGTGAGGGCGGCGATCTCGGCGCCGCGACCCGCGATGGCCCCGAGCTCGTCGATGCACTCGATCGTGATCAGGGTCGAATCCATGTCGATGGCCAGCAGCCGGAGGTCGGCCAGGCGCAGGCCGTCGGGCACCCAGGCGCAATCCAGCGCATGCGCCGCGCACCAGACCCCGACCTCGGCGCGCCCGCCTGCGCCGTGCAGCCGGAACGCGGAGTTGCTTATCCTCTCGATCGAGCGCGCGCCGCTCAATTCGGAAACCTGTTCTGCCGTTGCGGCCGTGGCCCCCGGCCCCTGCACGATCAAGTTCATGCCGCCAGTTCGCGCAGCACGTCCTTGACCGCCTGGGCGCGTTCGCGCCAGCCGGGCATCTTCGCCTCGAGCCGCAGGCGGTCCTGCCCCGCGAGGCGCGCGCCGCGCCGGCGCTGCACGAAGTCGATGATCTTGTGCGCTTCGATCGGCGGGCGCGCGACGAATTGCAGCTGCAGCGCCTCGTGCGTCGCGTCGATGCGCGCGACGCCCAGCGGCCGCGCCGCGAGGCGCAGCGCATGGCACTCGAGCAGCGCGCGCGCCGGCTCGGGCAGCGCGCCGAAGCGGTCGACCAGCTCCTCGCGCATCGCATCCAGCGCCTCGGGCGACTCGCAGTCCGAGAGCCGCTTGTACAGCGTCAGGCGCTCGTGCACATCGCTGCAGTAGTCCGCCGGCAGGAGCGCGGGCTGATGCAGATTGACCTCGGTCGAAACGTCGAGCGTGTCCTCGAGCTCCGCGCCCTGGCCGGCCTTGAGCCTGTTCACCGCGGATTCCAGCATCTGCGCGTAGAGCGAGAAGCCGATCTCCTGGATCTCGCCCGACTGCGACTCGCCCAGCACCTCGCCCGCGCCGCGGATCTCGAGATCCTGCATCGCGAGATAGAAGCCGGAGCCGAGCTCCTCCATCATCTGGATCGCGTCGAGCCGCTTCCTCGCCTGGGCTCCGACCGCCTCCTCGTCCGGGGTGAGCAGATAGGCATAGGCCTGGTGGTGCGAGCGCCCGACCCGGCCGCGCAGCTGGTGCAGCTGCGCCAGGCCGAATTTGTCGGCGCGGTTGATGACCATCGTGTTCGCGCTCGCAATGTCGATCCCGGTCTCGATGATGGTGGTGCACAGCAGCAGGTTGTGGCGCTGGGCGGTGAAGTCGCGCATCACGCGCTCGAGCTCGCGCTCGCGCATCTGGCCGTGCGCGACCGCGATGCGCGCTTCGGGCAGCAGGCGCGCGAGGCGCTCGCGCATGCGCTCGATGGTCTCGACCTCGTTGTGCAGAAAGTAGACCTGGCCGCCGCGCTTGAGCTCCCTCAACACCGCCTCGCGGATGCGCCCTTCCGACCAGGGCGCGACGAAAGTCTTGATCGCGAGGCGCTTCTGCGGCGCCGTGGCGATGACCGAGAAGTCGCGGATGCCCTCGAGCGACATCGCCAGCGTGCGCGGGATCGGGGTCGCGGTCAGGGTCAGCACGTCGACCTCGGCGCGCAGCGCCTTGAGCGCCTCCTTCTGGCGCACGCCGAAGCGGTGCTCCTCGTCGACGATCGCCAGCCCCAGGCGCGCGAACTTGACCCCCTTCGAGAGCAGCTTGTGAGTGCCGATGACGATGTCGATTGCGCCGGATTCGACCTTTTTCAGTATTTCGCTCGCCTGTCCCGAGGTCTTGAATCTGGAGAGCTGCGCGATCGCCACGGGCCAATCGGCGAAGCGGTCGCAGAAGGTCTGGAAATGCTGCTCGGCGAGCAGGGTGGTCGGACACAGGATCGCCACCTGCCTGCGGTCCGCGATCGCGATGAACGCCGCGCGCAGCGCAACCTCGGTCTTGCCGAAGCCCACGTCGCCGCAGATCAGGCGGTCCATCGGCTTGCCCGAGGTCATGTCCCAGACGACCGCCTCGATCGCCGCGGCCTGGTCGACGGTCTCCTCGAAACCGAAGCCGTCGGCAAACGCATCCAGCTCGTGCGGATCGAGGCCGAAAGCGTGGCCCTCGCGCGCGGCGCGCCGGGCGTAGAGCGCGAGCAGCTCGGCCGCGGTGTCGCGCACCTGGCGCGCGGCCTTCGCGCACGCCCGGTCCCACTGGCCGCTGCCGAGCTTGTGCAGCGGCGCGGCCTCGGCCTGCGCGCCCGAGTAGCGGCTGATCGCCGCCAGCTGCGACACCGGCAGGTAGAGCTTGTCGCCGCCGTCGTACTCGAGCAGCAGGAACTCGTTGCGACCCTCGCCCAGGTCGAGCTCGACCAGCCCCTGGTAGCGCCCGATGCCGTGCTGCGCGTGCACCACCGGGTCGCCGATCTTGAGCTCGGACAGGTCGTGCAGCATGCCTTCGACCGAAGTCGCCTTTTCCCGCCCGCGCCCGCGCCGGCGCACGGTGCCGGCGTACAGCTCAGCCTCGGTCACCACCGCCCAGCCCTCGTGCGGCAGCGCGAAGCCGCCGGCGAGAGGCGCTACGGTGAGGGATAGATTCGATTTTGAGTTTAGAAACTCCTCGAAACTGCCGCAGGTTTCAGGATGAACCCCGTATTCCGCCAGATAGGTCGTCATGGTTTCGCGCCGGCCGGCGGACTCGGCGGCGAGCAGCACGCGCAGGCCGCAGCCGGCGAGCCAGGCCTTGAGCGCCGCGAGCGGGTCGGCGGAGCGC
>JBOIFB010000262.1:0-3942 GCA_050741415.1 Burkholderiales bacterium
CACGTGGAGGCGAAGGGCCTCGACCCGCTGGTGCTGACCGCGTGCCGCATCTTTCCCGACATGTACCCGCTCTCGCGCCAGGTGCAGATCGCGACCGACACCGCCAAGAACGCGCTCGCGCGCCTGGCCGGGATCGAGGCGCCCAGGTACGAGGACACCGAGACCGCGATCCCGGAACTCAAGGCGCGCATCGCGAAGACCGTCGCGTTCCTCAAGGGTTTCACGCCGGCCCAGATCGACGGCAGCGAGGACCAGGCGCTCACCATCAAGCTGGGCAAGAACGAGGTGCGCTGGCAAGGCATGCAGTACCTGCTTGGCTTCGCGCTGCCGAACTTCTACTTCCACGTCGCCACCGCCTACTGCATCCTGCGCCACAACGGCGTCGAGCTCGCCAAGGGCGACTACATCGGCAATCCCTGAGTAGAATCGGATCATCCGCACGAGACGGATTTCATCCATGTCGGCCGAACCTGCCGTCGCACCTCGGGACTGGGGCAGCCAGCCGCCCTACGTCTACCCCGGCTACAAGTCGACCGCCAAGCGCGGCCCGATCCGGCCGCTGCTGCCATTGCGCAGCGCGCTCGCGCAGCGCAAGGCCCCGGTCTACGGCCACGACGATATCGGCCCGCTCGACCATGATCTGACCCGCAATGCGGCCAGAAACGGTGCCCCGCTGGGCGAGCGCATCGTGGTCACCGGGCGCGTGCTGGATGAGGCTGGCCGGCCGGCGGCGCATACCCTGGTCGAAATCTGGCAGGCCAATGCCGCCGGGCGCTACGTGCACAAGGCCGACCAGCACAACGCGCCGCTCGACCCGAATTTCCTCGGCGCCGGACGCTGCCTGACCGACCAGGACGGCCGCTACCGCTTCCTCACCATCAAGCCGGGGGCCTACCCGTGGCAGAACCATCCCAACGGCTGGCGCCCGAACCATATCCACTTCTCTTTGTTCGGAGAGCATTTCGCCAGCCGTCTGGTGACCCAGATGTACTTCCCGGGCGATCCGCTGCTCGCGCTCGACCCGGTCTACCTGAGCGCCCCCGAACGCGCGCGCGGGCTCCTGCTGTCGCGCCTGAACCTTGACGTCGTTGGCGAGCCGGGCTTCGCGCTTGGGTTCGAGTTCGACCTCGTTTTGCGTGGTCCGCACCAGACCCCGACGGAGGCCTGAGAGCATGAAACTGATCCAGACCCCGTCTCAGACAGTGGGCCCTTACTTTTCGTACGCCTTAACGTCCGAGCAGTACGGATACGATTTCCGGAGCGTTTTTGGGCCAGTGTTGGCCGAACCGCAGGCAGCCGGCGAGCACATCCGGTTGAGCGGCCGGGTATTCGACGGCGACGGCGTGCCGGTGCCCGATGCGATGCTCGAAATCCTCCAGGCCGACGCCGAGGGGCGCCTGGTGGCCTCGCGCGCGGAAGCACTCGCGAGCGGGTTTCGCGGCTTCGGCCGCTGCGGCACCGGCACCCATCCCGCGCTGCATTACTGGTTCGAGACGGTCAAGCCCGGCGCGGCCGCGCCGGGCGAGGCGCCCTGCATCGACCTGATCGTCACCATGCGCGGCATGCTGCTGCACGCCTTCACCCGGGCCTACTTCGACGACGAGCAGCAAGCGAACGCGCGCGATCCGGTGCTTGCGGCGCTGCCGCCCGAGCGCCGCGCGACCCTGATCGCCAAGCGCGAGGCGCAGCCCGGCGGCGTGGCTTACCGCTTCGACATCCGCATGCAGGGGCCGAAGGAAACGGTATTCTTCGACCTGTAGCGCGCCGGCGCGTTCAGGCCTGCTGCTGCCATTCGGCGCGGCGAAAGCGCTTGCGCCGCGCCGGCGCCGGCTCGCCCTGCGCCGCGTACTCGCGCAGCCGCTTGCCCACCGCGCGCGCGACTTCGCCCGGCAGCCCGTGCGCGACCGCCTCGAAGCGGCGCGCGATCGTTTGGGGCTTGAGCGGGTGGACGCCGTCGTGGAAATAGCCGCGCTCGAGCTCCCAGACCAGCGCGCGCTCGCCCGAATTCAACCCGTAGCACAGCTGAAAGCCGCGCAGCGCGCCGCCGCTCGCCTGCGCCACGAACAGGTCGAAATAGTCGTCGTGAAACCAGCGCCGCCGGGTAAGCGGCGAGTCCTGCGTAACGCCCAGAATTTCACGCATGCGCCAAGTTTACCCCGCACCGCGGTTCCGGTGCGCGGTTGACCCCGGAGACCGGCGCGCGTAGCGTGGCTGCGCTTTTCCACTGACAGGGGGGATGCGATGAAACCCGAGCTGACGATGCTGGTGTGGGCGGTGGCGCTCGCGTTCGTGCAGGTGCTGATCGCGGTGCAAGGGGCGATGATGCAGGTCGGCCTGATGACTCTGGTGCAGAATCGCGAGAAGTTTCCCGAGCTGACCGGCTGGGCCGGGCGCGCCTACCGCGCGCACCGCAACATGATCGAGAACCTGGTGCCGTTCGCCGCGCTGGTGCTGGCGGCGGTGGCCGCCGGCCGAACCAACAGCATGACGCTGCTCGGCGCGGAACTGTTCCTGTGGGCGCGGGTGGCCCACGCGATCGTGTACCTGATCGGCCTGCCGTGGCTGCGCACGGGCGCGTGGGCGGTCTCGGCCGCCGGCCTGATCCTGATTTTCTCGCAGTTGCTCTAGGCGCGCCGGCGCCTCAGTCGCGGTCGCGGTAGTAATAGCGCGGCGGCGACTCGTACATCGGCGGTGGCGGCGGCGCGTACATGTAGACCCGCCGGCGGCGCGGCTGCCGCTCGGCGGCGGCCGGCACCTTGTCGCCCTTGGCGTACATGCACTGCGTGTAGGCCATGTCGTAGCGCTGCTGCAGGGTGTAGGCCGAGCGCTCGGCGGCGCCGGCGCCGGCGGTCGAGCCGATGAGCAGCCCGGCGCCCGCACCGATCCCGGCGCCCTGGTGTCCGCCGATCAGCGCGCCGGCCACCGCGCCGACCGCGGTGCCCACGGCCGCGCTTTTCACGCCGCTGTCGAGCGAGGCCTGCTGCGCCGTGCCGCCGGCCTGGCCGCTCGCGTACGAGCGGCATTCGTAATCGTCGGCCCGGAACTGGTCGAAGCTCTTGCCGTTGCCGGGCAGGACCATCACGCTCGGTCCGCTCGGCGGCACCGCGGCGCAGGCGCCCAGCACGAGTGCAGCAGCGGCGGCAGATGCGAGGGAAGTCGGTTTCATGCGATGCATCCTTCGAGGTTATTGCTGCGGCTGCGGCGCGACGCGCTGCCAGCCGCCGGGGCAGTGTTTGACGTAGGGATAGTAGGCTTTCGACTCGGCGCAGTAGTACCAGTAGGCGCTCGAGGGCGCCTCGGCGCCCGCCTCCTGTGCGCGCTCGACGTAGGTCGGCGACGAGGACGGGACCACCACGACCCGCGGCGGATAGGCGTAATACGGATCGGCGTAGTACGGCGGATATGCGTAGTAGGGACGGGGGTAGTAGGGATGGTAGTAGGGCGCGCCGAGCGGCACGCCGATCGAGACCCCGAGGTGTACGTGTCCGTCGGCGAGCGCCGGGGCGGTAAAAGCGGTGCCAAGCACCAGCGCGGCCAGCAGGGAAAGCAGTATTTTCATCGTAATCGCGTCGATTGCTGCGGACGCATACAAGATAATCCACCCGCGCACCGCGGGTGTTCGAATTGGTAACAAATCGTTACCGTCGCGCCGCGTCTCAGCCCATCCTGACGACAATCTTTCCGACTTGCGCGTCGGATTCCATGTAGTCGACCGCCGCGGGCAGCTGGTCGAACTCGAACACACGGTCGATCAGCGGCTCGATGCGGCCGTCGGCGATCGCGGGCAGCAGGTCGGCGGCGAATCCGCGCACGGTCGCCGAGCGCTGCTCGGCGCTGCGCAGGCGGTTCGAGACTCCGAACAGGGTCAGGCGCTTCGAGTGCAGCGCCTCGAGGTCGATCTCGCTTCTGAGCACGCCGTCGACGTGGCCGACCGTTGCAAGC
>JBOIFB010000263.1:0-3941 GCA_050741415.1 Burkholderiales bacterium
CGCGAGGTGCTGCGCGACGCCGTGCGCGTGACCGAAGGCGAGCGCCTCATCACCACGCTATCCAAGGGCTGGATCGAGAGCGAGGCCCGGCGCAAGGGATCCTGATCGTCCGGCTTGCGATCGCTCAACGCGCGCCGAGCAGGCGCGCGGTCCGCGCGACGTCCTTCTTCCTGACCCAGAAGATCGCGCCGTAGCGTCCCTTGCCCGCGGTCACGGCGTCGAGCGCGACCAAGCCGATGCGCGCCTGCGCGAGCTTGGCCAGAATGCCGGTCAGCGCGCCAACCCGGTCGTCGCCCTGCACCAGGAAGCCCGTCTTGCGCTCCGAAACCCTGAACCCCGCCTTCTTCGCCGCGCGGCGAAACGCCGCGCTGTTCTCGGGCACGAAGTCCACCTGCGCCCCGCCGCGCTCCGGAAAGCCCGTGAACGCGAGCAGGTCAACGCCTTGCTCCCGCATCGCGTCGAGCAGTTTGGCGCCCGCTCCGGTGCGATTCGGCACCTTGGTCGAGAAATAGTCCACTTTGCGTATTCGTGCTGCCATGGCTCCTCCCCGTTCGCGTATCGCCCGCATCCGGCGGGCCGCTTCTATCGTAACTCCGATCCGGGCCGCGATGCGATAATGCCCTTGCGCCGCACGGCGAATGCCGAACACACATGGGACACCGACTGACGAAGATCGCCACCCGCACCGGAGACGCCGGCGAAACCGGCCTCGGCGACGGCGCGCGCGTGTCCAAGGACCACGCCAGGATCCAGGCGCTGGGCGACATCGACGAGCTCAATTCCGCGCTCGGCGCGGTGCTGGCGGAGGAACTGCCCGAAACGCTGCGCGCAGCGCTTGAGCAGGTCCAGCACGACCTGTTCGACCTCGGCGGCGAAACGAGCATCCCCGGCCACGCGATGGTCGTCGAGGCGCACGTCGCGCGCCTCGACGCCTGGCTCGAAGCGTGGAACGCCGAGCTGGCGCCGCTCAAGGAGTTCATCCTGCCGGGCGGCTCGCGCGCCGCGGCGGCTGCGCACCTTGCGCGCGCGGTGTGCCGTCGCGCCGAGCGCAGCCTGGTCGCGCTTGGCCGGCGCGAAGCGGTCGGCGAGCGCGCCCGTCAGTACCTCAATCGCCTCTCGGACCTGCTGTTCGTGGCCGGGCGCGCGCTCAACCGCCACGCCGGGCGCGGCGACGTGCAGTGGCGCCACCAAAAGAAGAAGAGGACCTGAATGGCCGGCACGGAGGACCCGCTCGCCGAGCTGCTGGCGGCGTGCGGGCGAGGCAAACGCGAGGCTTTTTCGCGCCTGTACCGGAACAGCTCGGCGAAACTGTTCGGGGTCGCGCTGCGTATATTGAGGAGACAGGACTGGGCAGAGGAAGTGCTGCAGGACTGCTATGTCAGCATCTGGCAGCACGCGCGCGACTACCATCCGGGGCTTTCTGCGCCGATGACCTGGATGACCAGCATCGTGCGCAACCGATGTCTGGACCGGCTGCGCAAGCCCAGGCTGGAAGTGAATGACAGTGACGGCGAGATGATCGACAACGCAATCAGCGACCGGCCGGGACCACTCGCCATGCTCGAGCAGAGCAAGGACGCGCAGGCGCTCGCGCGCTGCCTGCAGGTGCTGGAGGCGCGCCAACGCCAGGCGATCGCGCTCGCCTTCTACGACGGCCTGTCGCACGCCGAGCTGGCCAACCACCTGCGCCAGCCGCTCGGGACAGTCAAGACCTGGGTGCGGCGCGGCCTGCTGCGGCTCAAGGCCTGCCTGGCCGAGGCCGTCTAGGCGAACGGAGCACAGGGTGCGCTACCGCGACAAACCCGAGCTGCAGGACAGACTGGCAGCCGAGTACGCGCTCGGCACGCTGCGCGGGCCCGCGCGCGCGCGCTTCCGGCGCTGGCTGGCGCAGGACGCCGTGCTCGCGCGCCGCGCGCAGGAGTGGACGGCGCGGCTCGATCCTCTGTCGCGCTCGGTGCAGGCAGTGCACCCGCCCGCGCGGCTCTGGCGCGCCATCGAGGCGCGCCTGGGTGCGGCGCCTGCCGGCGCCGGCCTGTGGCACAGCCTGGCCTTCTGGCGCGGCCTCGGGCTGGCCGCGAGCGGCGCCGCCGCCAGCCTGCTGTTCGTGCTGGTCGAGCTCGGGCCCGGTGCACCGCAACCCACGCCCGCGCCGGTCGTGCTGCGCGTGCCTTCGAACGAGATGCCCGCCACTTACCTCGCGGTACTTTCGGATCCCAAGACGCGCAAGCCGATGCTGGTGGCGGCGGCGAGCCGTACCTCCGATCAGCTTTGGGTCAAGACGCTCGATCCCTCGATCAACGTGCCCGACAGGAGTCTCGAGCTTTGGGCCATCATGCCGGCGGGCCAGCCGCCGAAATCGCTCGGCATGGTAGGCAAAAGCGACAAGACGATGCTGCCGCTGCATGCGGTGGCGGATCGATCGCTCGGCGACGTTCCGATGCTCGCCGTCAGCCTCGAGCCGATGGGCGGCTCACCCACCGGCGCGCCGACCGGTCCGGTCATGTACAGCGGCCCGTGCGTCAAAGTCTGGTGAGGCGCAGGTCGAAGCCCTAGAATAGCCGCACCATGAGCGATACGGTGCCCTCGGTGAAGGCTCTCGTGTTCGACGTCTTCGGCACCGTCGTCGACTGGCGTGGATCGATCATCGCCGAAGGCCGCCGCCTCGCGCGTGCGCACAAGCTGCGGGTCGAGTGGCCAGCCTTCGCCGACGCCTGGCGCGCCGGCTACCGCCCGGCAATGGCCAAGGTGCGCAGTGGTGAGCTGCCGTGGTCCACGATCGATGCCTTGCATCGCATGATCCTGGACGAGCTGCTCAAGCAGTTCGGCATCGCGGGCCTGTCGCCGGCGGAAATCGAGCACTTCAACCGCGCCTGGCACCGCCTCAAGCCCTGGCGCGACTCACGCGCCGGGCTGCGCCGCCTCAAGCGCAAGTACGTCATCGCGACGCTGTCCAACGGCAATGTCGCATTGCTCACCAACATGGCGAAGTCGGCCGGACTGCCGTGGGACTGCGTCCTGTCGGCGGAACTTTTTCATCACTACAAGCCCGACCCCGAGGCGTACCGGGGCGCGGCGCGCCTGCTCGGGCTCGCGACCGATGAGGTGATGATGGTCGCGGCGCACAAGGACGACTTGTTCGCCGCTAAAGCCTGCGGAATGCGCTCCGGATTCGTCGCGCGCCCGCTCGAACGAGGGCCGAAGGCGCGTGCGGACGTTGCGCCCGAGCCTGCGTTCGAGATCAATGCGACCGATTTCATCGACCTCGCCGCGCAACTGGGGGCCTAGCGCGCATGGCCGGCGCCGACAAGGCCGCTCCTCGTCACCGCGTTCTGATCGTCGACGACGAAGAGGCGACGCGGCTGCTGCTGGCGCGCATCCTGAGCAGCGAACTGAACGTCGAAGTGCAGCTCGCCGGCACCTGCGAGGAGGCGCGGCGCCTGGCGGAGGAATACGCCTACGACGCGATCCTGCTCGATCTGCTGATGCCCGGCATCGGCGGCCTCGAGGTGCTGAAGGAGGTCAGAGCCCACTCGCCGAACATGGCGACGCCGATCGTCGTCGTGACGGTCGTATCGGACTCCAAGACCCGGGAGCAGTGCATGAGCGCGGGCGCCAGCGCATACCTGGTGAAGCCGATCGAGCGCGCCACGCTTGCCGCCTCCGTCAAGGCGCAGATCGACGGCCGCGGACGCGCTGCACGCAAGAAACGCTAATCTGCCGCAAAAGGAGAATACGCATGGCCGAACTCAGGATCTACAACCCCGACACCCTCGGCAAGCCGCTCGGGCAGTACTCGCACGTTACCCGAGTCAAGGCTTCCGAGTATCTTTTCATCGCCGGCATGCTGGCGGCGGACCACGACGGCAAGCTGGTGGGTGGAGGCGACGTCGAGGCGCAGTGCGCACAGGTCTTCCGCAACATCGAAGCGGCGCTGGGCTCGG
>JBOIFB010000264.1:0-3923 GCA_050741415.1 Burkholderiales bacterium
GCATCGGGCCAGTGTACACAACGCGCTACCGAGGTCGAGCGCGCGCGCCGCGCGCTATCGCAGCAGCGCGAGCGCCTTGAGCAGCTGGGCGTCCCGGCTCGCCGCCAGCCGAGCCGGATTGAGCGCCGCGAGGGCCTGAGGGAAGACGGGCGCCACGCCGGCGGCGAGCGCCACTTTGATGTCCGGCTCGATGCCCTTGTGCCAGATGGTGTGTCCGTCGGGCGTGAGCCATTCCCGAATCGCCAGCATCAGCGCCGATCCGCCGGGCAGGCCGAATTCCTCGAGCACCGTTCCGGTGCCGAAAGTCTTCTGGCCGACGACTTCCGCGCGCTTGGCGTCCTGCAAGGCGCCGGAAACGATTTCCGCCGCGCTCGCAGTCCCCGCATTGACGAGCACCACCATGGGAAGCTGCAGCCGGTTCTGCCCGGCCTTGACCGGCACCGGCTGCAGCTTACCGCGCGAGTCCTTCTCGAGCAGCACGTTGCCGCCCGGCAGGAACTCGCTTGCCACCGCCACCGCCTGCGCGAGCAGCCCGCCCGGGTTGTCGCGCAGATCGAGCACTACTGCCTTCGCGCCTGCCGCGCGCAGCTCCTGGATCGCCCCGGACAGGCTCTTCGCGGTGCCCTCGCTGAAGGCCGCGATGCGCAGGTCCGCAATGCGCGTCCCCGGCACGAGGTGCCAGCGGACGCGCTGCTGGTGGATGACCGCACGCACGAGCTCGACGCTGCGGGCGTGCTCGGTGCCCGGATCGCGGATCGCAAGCACGACCTTCGTTCCTGCGGGACCGCGAATGCTGCGCACCACCTGCCGCAGCGTCTGGCCGGCGACGTCGCGGCCGTTCACTCTGAAGATGACGTCGCCCGCCCGCAGCCCTGCCTTCTGCGCCGGGGAGCCGTCCAGCGGGGCCACCACCACCACTTGTTTGTCGCGCATGCGCACCTCGGCGCCGATGCCGGGGAAACGCCCCTGCAGCTCCTCCTTGCTCTCGCGCACCATCTGCGGGTTGAGAAAAGCACTGTGCCCGATGTCTCCCAGGGAATCGACCATGCCGGCGATCGCGGCATAGGTCATGCGCCGAGGCTGGATTGCGCTGCGCTCGACGTAGTGCTGCTCGATCAGGTTCTCCGCCTGCGCCATGAGACCGAAATCGAGCCTTGCCTTGGCAGGCGTTCCGAAGTCGGCGAGCACCTGCTGCTCCAGGATCACGCCGGCGGTCATCGCATACAGAATCAACGCGACAAGACTTACCAGGGTGAAGCGGTATTTCCCTTCGCGAACCAGGCGGTCTCGAGGCATGGCGACTCCTTGCGCTTCAACGTCCTACACCGGCCTTAAGCGCGGCTGAAGAGCGCCGGGCACCGCCTTGAGGGTGTCAGCCGACCTTCAGCAGCTCGACCTCGAACAGCAGAGTGGCGTTGGGCGGGATGACGCCGCCGGCGCCGTTCCTGCCGTAGCCGAGCGCGGGCGGGATGGTGAGCAGGCGCGTGCCGCCGACTTTCATTCCCTGCACGCCCTCGTCCCAGCCCTTGATCACCTGGCCGGCGCCGAGCGGGAAGGCGAACGGATCGCCGCGGTCCTTGCTCGAGTCGAACTTGCGGCCCTTGATCACGCCGTCGGTGAGCCAGCCGGTGTAGTGCACGGTGACGTGCTGGCCGGCGGCGGCGGCCGCGCCGCTGCCCTCGGCCACTTCCTCGATCTTGAGTCCGCTTGCCGTGGTGCTAGATGCCATGAGGGTCTCGCTTTGGATAAGGCAACTATTCTAGACTAGCGCCCGTGAGCAGAAGCACACTGGACGAAGCGCATATCCACCCTGCGGTGCGCGACAAGATCGCCGCGCACCACGCGGACTTCGTGCGCGAGGTCATCGAAGCGGCGGCGGCGAACGACATCGTGGTGGTCGGCATGGGGCAGAACCCGTTTCCGAAAAAAGCGCGCCGGCTGCTCGACGAGGCCGGGCTCGAGTACAAATACATCGGGCACGGCAGCTACCTTTCCGGCTGGCGGCGGCGCAGCGCGCTCAAGATGTGGACCGGCTGGCCGACTTTCCCGATGGTGTTCGTGCGCGGCGTGCTGGTGGGCGGCGCGGACGATCTGGAGCGGCTGATCGCGCGCGGCGAGCTGAATCGGATGCTGGGCCGCTAGGACCCGGCCTGCTTCGCTTTCGCCTCGAGCGCCTCCCAGCGCTCGAGCCCGGCGTGGATCAGGGCCTCGAGCTCTTCGACGCGACGCTGGTCGGCGCGCGCAACCTCGGGAGCCTGGCGGTGGTATTGCGCCGCGCTCATTTTCGCCGCCAGCGCGCGCTGCTCGGCCTCGAGCGCCTCGAGCCGGAGCGGCAGCTGCTCGAGCTCGCGGCTTTCCTTGTACGAGAGCTTTGCTCGCGGCCGTTCTCGCATTGCAGGAGATTGTTTTTTTTCATTCGATACCTTCTCCCCCGGCTCGCCGCGCTGGCGCAGCCAGTCGCTGTAGCCGCCGGCGTATTCGCGCCACGCGCCGCCGCCCTCGGCGGCGAGGGTCTGGGTGACGACGTTGTCGAGGAAGGCGCGGTCGTGGCTCACCAGCAGCAGCGTGCCGGCGTAGTCCTGCAAGGCGGCCTCGAGCAGCTCGAGCGACTCGAGATCGAGGTCGTTGGTCGGCTCGTCGAGCACCAGCACGTTCGCCGGCCGCGCGAACAGGCGCGCGAGCAGCAGGCGGTTGCGCTCCCCGCCCGAGAGCATGCGCACCGGCGAGCTCGCGCGCCGCGGCGGGAACAGGAACTCGGCCAGGTAGGACAGCACGTGCTTGCGCGCGCCGCCGGCCTCGACCCAGTCCGAGCCCGGGCTCACCGTCTCGGCCACCGTCTTCCCGGGGTCGAGCTGCTCCCGCATCTGGTCGAAGTAGGCCGGCACCACGTTGGCGCCCAGGCGCACGCTGCCTGCGTCGGGCGCGAGCGCGCCCAGGATGATCCGGATCAGGGTGGTCTTGCCCGCGCCGTTGGGGCCGATCAGGCCGATGCGGTCGCCGCGCCGGATGACGAGCGAGAGCTCGCGCACGATCTCGCGCGCGCCGAAGCGCTTGGACACGCGCTCGAGCTCGGCCACCAGCTTGCCGCTGCGCCCGCCGGCGTCGATCGAGAGCTTGACCTCGCCCAGGCGATCGCGCCGCTCCGCGCGATCGCGGCGCAGCCGCTCGAGCCTGCGCACGCGCCCCTCGTTGCGGGTGCGGCGCGCCTCGATCCCCTTCCTGATCCAGACTTCCTCCTCGCGCCAGAACTTGTCGAACTTGCGCTGCGCGACCTCCTCGGCGGCGATTTCGCCCGTCTTGAGGCGCGCGTAGTCGGAGAAGTTGCCCTGGTAGGAGCGCAGCACCCCGCGGTCGAGCTCGACGATGCGGGTCGCGAAACGGTCGAGAAACCAGCGGTCGTGGGTAACCACGATCGCGGCCGGCCCCTTGGCGAGCGCCTGCTCGAGCAGCGCGATGCCGTCGACGTCGAGGTGATTGGTGGGTTCGTCGAGCAGGACCAGGTCCGGCTCGAGCGCGAGGGCGAGCGCGAGCGCTGCGCGCTTTTTCTCGCCGCCGGAGGCTTCGCCGGGCGCGAGCGCACCGTCCGCGCCGAAGCGCTGCAGGAACTCGTTCAGGCGCGCTTCGGCGCGCCAGCGCGCGCGCTCGTCGCGGATCGCCTCGAGCGAGCCGCGCTCGGCGAGGCTCTCGCGCAAGCTCCCCGCGGAAGGCAGCACGGGTTCCTGCTCGACCAGGGCCACGCGCAGGCCGTCGCGCCGGCGCAGTTCGCCGCCGTCGAGCTGCGCGCGGCCGGCGATGACCGCC
Organism: Burkholderiales bacterium; assembly: GCA_050741415.1. Classification (GTDB taxonomy): domain Bacteria; phylum Pseudomonadota; class Gammaproteobacteria; order Burkholderiales; family SG8-39; genus DAHVFK01. The sequence continues at coordinate 3,802 of JBOIFB010000264.1, forward strand.
AGGAGCGACGACTTGCCGCTGCCGTTCCTGCCGATCAGGCCGATGCGCTCGCCCTCGCGCACCGCGAGCGAAGCCCCGTCGAGCAGCGGCAGCAGGCCAAAGGCGAGCTGCGCGTCGGTCAG
>JBOIFB010000265.1:0-3902 GCA_050741415.1 Burkholderiales bacterium
TGAAAGACGATGTAACGGTTGCCAGAGCGATAACCGCGGTAGCGCAGTGCGGCCAGGCAGAGCGCATGGGCGGCGTTGTACGCAAGATCGAATCGTCCTTCGAGTGAGTTCGTCGGGTTCTGCGCGTCCCGGAGGCGCGCGAGACCCGCTCGCTTGAGGCCGGCAAATTCCTTCGCGTCGGGCGCCTCTGCCGCGAGGGCTTTTCCCGGCCCCACCAGGTTCTCAAGCGGCGAGGACATCGTCCGAACCGATGATCCAGACCTTGGGCTGCTCGAGCACCCGCCTGATGAATGCAGCGTCCTCCTGGCGGCGCTTCGCGAGCTGCTTGCGCGTATACGCAGTGGGGTTGATCGCCCGGCCCAACTGCTTCCCGACCGCCTCTAGTGCGGCGTACAGGTCGGTGTAGCCCACCGTGTCGCTGACGACCATCAGGTCGATGTCGCTCGTCGCCGTGTCCCGCCTTTTCGCCACTGAGCCGTATACGAAAGCCGCGATAATGCCGTTCGCCAGAGGCGAGAGCGCCGTGCGCAGCGGCTCGGCCAACCCGACAGTCTTCTGCACGATGCCGCGCAGCTCGGAGAAAAGTGGCGACTCTGGATTGGCCTGGTAATGCTTCTGCGTTCCCACACGCCGCACCGTGACCAGGCCGCTCTGCTCCAGCCTTGCGAGCTCGCGCTGCACCGCGCCCGATCCAGCCCCGGCGCGCGCGATCAGCTCACTCGCGTAGAAGCTGCGATCGGGCTGGCCGAACAGGAGCGCGAGCACTCGCTGCTGCGTGGTCGAGAATAGGGCGTCCGACAGACTCCCCCGCCGCACGGTGCGCTTTCGTTCGCTTTGCATACCCATTTTGGGCATGAGTATACCCAAATTGGGTACGCTAGTCCTGCCGCTCGACGTGGCGCCGCTCGAAATCCCACACGTCGGCAAAGCCGACCAGCTCGTGCAGCCGTGCCATGTCGAACGCCGGCACGGGCGAGCCTTCGAGCGAGCCTTTCTTCAAGAGCCAGCCGTAGGCCGCCTCGAGCGCCGCGCACGCGGCCCCCATCCCCGCGCTGGGATAGATCGCGATCGAAAAGCCGCAGCGCTTGAGCGTCTCGGCCGGCAGCATCGGCGAGCGCCCGGTCGGCACCATGTTGGCGAGCAGCTTCGCCTCGCCGCCGAGCTCGGCGCCGATGCGCGCGAACTCGGCTTCGGACTCCGGCGCCTCGACGAACAGGATGTCCGCGCCCGCCTTGGCAAAGGCGCGCGCGCGCCGGATCGCCTCATCGAGCCCCAAGCCCGTCCTCGCGTCGGTGCGCGCAACGATCAGGAAGTCGCTGCTCCGGCGCGCCTCCACCGCCACCTCGATGCGCTTCACCGCATCCGCCATCGGCACCACGCGCCGGTTGGGCGTGTGGCCGCACTTCTTCGGCATCTCCTGATCCTCGATCTGGATCGCCTGCACCCCGGCCGCCTCGTAGCCGCGCACCGTCTCGCGCACGTTGAGCAGCCCGCCGAAACCCGTGTCCGCATCCGCGATCAGCGGCGTCGCCGTCCCTTGAGCGATCGTGCGCGCGCGCTCCACCATATCGCGGTACGTGACCAGCCCCGCGTCCGCCACCCCCAGGTGCGAGCCCGAGATCCCGTAGCCCGTCATGTAGAGCGCCTTGAACCCCATGCGGTCGGCGATCTTCGCCGAGAACATCTCGAACACGCCGGGCGCGACGATGAATTCGCCTGCGGAGAGAAGGGTGCGTAGCGTTGGCTGGCTCATCTGGCGAGACTCCGGATAGCATTCAGAACGAGCATACCCTTTGCCCCTTAGCCGCGTACGCGCCGCGGCTATACTCGTCCCGATCCGAAACAGCGCATCGCGCGCAACCGAAGGAGGGTGCAGCATGAATAAGCGCCAGGAATTCATGGTCGACGGGCTGATGCCGCCCATCAGCCACTATTGCGACGCCGTGCGCTGGGGCGAGCTCCTGTTCGTGTCCGGCGTCGCGCCGGTGGATGCGAAGGGCAAGGTGGTGAGCGGCGACGCGGCCGCGCAGACGCGCCAGATCTTCCTCAACATGAAAGCCATTCTCGACGCCGCCGGCGCCGGATTCCGCGACGTGCTCAAAGTGACGGTCTATCTCACGGACGTCGAGGACCGCAAGAAGATCAATCCGGTGCGGCAGGAGTTCTTCGGCAACGCGCGGCCGGCGAGCACCTTGATCGGCGTGCAAGCGCTGGCGATTCCGGGAATGAAGGTGGAGATCGAGGCCGTGGTCGGACTGCGAGGCTGAGAAATGGGGTCTGACCCCATTTTCCCCGGGTCGCCACCCGAGGGTCTGCTCGCGTTCTACTGGCACTTTGTCCGCCAGCACCGGGGGTGGTACGCGGCGATGTTCGGCGCGAGTCTCGCGGTCGCGCTGCTCGATACAGTGGTCCCGCTGTTCATCGGCAAGATCGTCGCGGTGATGGAGGCGGCCGATCACCGGGCAGCGCTCGCCGCGCACGCCGGGCTGCTTGCCACGATGGCCGTGCTCTTCCTGCTGGTGCGTCCGCTCGCCGTCCTGGCGGATCTCGTGATCCGCCTGAAGGCGCTGATCCCGAATGCGACCAGCCTCATCCGCTGGCAGAGCCACTGGCATGTGATCCGCCAGAACTGGCCGTTTTTCCAGAACGACTTCGCCGGGCGGATCGCCAACCGGGTCATGCAGACCGCCCAGGCGCTGCGCGAGAGCACCATGGCGGGCATCCGCGCGGTCTGGTACATCGCCGTCTACGGCCTGGCCGCCCTGGGTCTGATGGTCGCCTCCGACTGGCGCCTCGCCGTGCCGACGCTGCTGTGGTTTGCGGGCTACGTGCTGTTCCTGCGCTACTTCGTGCCGCGGCTGCGCGAGCTGTCGCGCTTGAGCTCGGAAGCGCGCTCCAGGGTCATGGCGCGCATCGTCGACAGCTACACCAATATCCTGACGGTGAAGCTGTTCGCGCGCCAGTCCGAGGAAGACGCCTACGTGCGCGATTCGGTCGACGCGCATCAGGGTGCGATCGCTGCGCACATGCGCCTGATCACGCGCTTCATGTTCGCCCTGACGCTGATGAACGCCGCGCTGCTCGTGGGCACCGCCACGATCGGGCTCGCCCTCTGGGCGCAAGGTGCGATCGCCGCGAGCGTGGTGGCCACCGCGCTGCCGCTCGCCTGGCAGGTCACGAACTCGGCGGGCTGGGTGAGCTGGGAGGTGAGCTCGATCTTCGAGAACATCGGCGTGGTGCAGGAAGGCATGCAGACGATCGCGGTGCCGCTCGCCGGCGTCGACCGGCCAGGATCCCGGCCGCTCGAGATGTCGCGCGGGGAGATCCGCTTCGATGAGGTGAGCTTCGCCTACGGGCGCAAGGATGGCGCGCCGGTGCTCGAGCGCCTGTCGCTCGAGCTGCGCCCGGGCGAGCGCGTGGGCCTGGTGGGGCGCTCCGGCGCCGGCAAGTCGACGCTGGTGCATCTGCTGCTGCGCTTTCACGAGCCCGAGTCCGGGCGCATCCTGATCGATGGGCAGGACATCGCGGGCGTGACGCAGGAGAGCGTGCGGGCGGCGATCGGCATGGTGACCCAAGACACCTCGCTGCTGCATCGCTCGATCGCGGAAAATATCCGCTACAGCCGCCCGCGCGCGAGCGACGCGCAAGTCGTGGAAGCGGCGTGCCGGGCGCACGCGCACGAGTTCATCCTCGGCCTGATCGACTGGAAGGGGCGCCGCGGCTACGCGGCGCACGTCGGCGAGCGCGGCGTGAAGCTCTCGGGCGGCCAGCGCCAGCGCGTCGCGCTCGCGCGCGTGATCCTCAAGGACGCGCCGATCCTGGTGCTCGACGAGGCCACCTCCGCGCTCGACAGCGAAGTCGAGCTCGCGATCCAGGAGCAGCTGCTCGACCTGATGTAGGGC
>JBOIFB010000266.1:0-3886 GCA_050741415.1 Burkholderiales bacterium
GGGAGAAGGCCTTGGTGTAGATGTCGGTTGCCTTGGCGTCGCCCTCGCCCTTGACGCGCTGCGCGTCGCGGTAGGCCTCGGCCAGAACCACCTCGCGCTGCCGGTCGGCGTCGGCGCGGATGCGCTCGGCCTCGGCCGCGCCGGTCGAGCGCAGCTCGTTCGCGACGCGCTTGCGCTCGGATTCCATGCGGCGGTAGACCGACTCACTCACTTCCTTCGGCAGGTCGACGCGCTTGAGGCGCACGTCGACGATCTCGACTCCGATGCGCCGCAGCTCCTGGTCGACCTTGTCGCGCACCACCGCCATGATCTGGTCGCGCTGCCCCGATACCACGTCGTGCAGCGTGCGGCGGCCAAACTCCGCCTGCAGGCTGTCGGAAATCGTCTGCCGGATGCGGGTCGCCGCGGCGAATTCGTCGCCCCTGACGCTGATGTAGAACTGCCGCACGTCCATGATGCGCCACATGACGAACGAGTCCACCAGCACCGGTTTCTTCTCCGAGGTGATGAAGCGCAGCGGTTCCGGGTCGTCGTAGCTCAGGATGCGCATGTCGAACTGGCGCACGTTCTGCAGCAGGGGCCACTTGAAGTGCAGCCCCGGGTCCTTGACCACATCCTTGATCTGACCGAGTTGGAACACGATCGCGTTGTAGCGCTGGTCGACCGTGAACAGCGTGCCCGATACCACCAGCAGCACGGCGACCAGGGCTGCGATCAGCGGTCCGATCGCCCTCATGGCCGCTCTCCCCGGTCGCGGCTGCGCAGCGAGTCGCGCGAGCGAGGGTTGAGGTCATCCGATGCCGGTGCCGGCGCCGGCGCCGAGGTCTGCGACGCGTCCGACTCGGACGGCGTCGCCGTGCCGGCGCGCTGCATCAGCTTGTCGAGCGGCAGGTAGAGCAGATTGCCGCTGCCCTTGTAGTCGAGGATGATCTTCGAGGTCGACGACAGCACCTGCTGCATGGCGTCCAGGTACAGGCGCTCGCGCGTCACCGCCGGCGCCTTGGCGTACTCTTTGAGCACGTCCGTGAAGCGCGACGCCTCGCCCTCGGCGTTGGCGATCACGCGCTGCTTGTAGCCTTGCGCCTCCTGCTGCAGCCGCGCCGCGCCGCCGCTCGCCCGCGGGATGACGTCGTTGGCGTAGGCCTGGCCTTCGTTCACCTGCCGCGCGCGGTCCTGGTTCGCCTTGACCGCATCATCGAACGCCGCCTGCACCTGCTCCGGCGGCTGCGCGGCCTGGATCGTGACCGAGCTGACCGAGATCCCGGTGCCGTAGTGGTCGAGGATCTCCTGCATCAGCTTGCGCGCCTTGATCGCGATCTCCTCGCGCGACTCGTACAGAATTCCGTCCATCTTGCTCTTGCCGATCACCTCGCGCATGGCGGCCTCGGCGCTGCGCCTCGCGATTTCGTCCGGGTCGCGCGTGTTGAACAGAAAATCCTTGGCGTCCCTGACCGTGTATTGCACCGCGAATTGCAGGTCGACGATGTTCTCGTCGTCGGTCAGCATCAGCGACTCGCGCGGCACCTTGGTCTGAACGTTGTTGCGGTAGCCGACCTCGAGCGTGCGCACCTGCGACACGTTCACCAGCTCGCTCGACTGGATCGGCCACGGCCAGCGCCAGTGCAGGCCCGGGTCGGTCTGCTCGGAATACTTGCCGAAGCTGAGCACGATCGCGCGCTGGCTCGCGTCGACGATGTAGAACCCGCTCGCCAGCCACACCGCGAGCACAAGCAGGATCAATACGCCCGCGCCGCCGCCGAACGCGCGCGCGGAAGGCGGCTCGGGCGGGGGCGTGCCGCTGCCGTTGCCGCCGCCGCGGCGCCCGAACAGATCGCTCAGGCGGCGGTTGAACGCGCGCCACATCTCGTCCAGGTCGGGCGGGCCGCCCCCTGAGGGACCTTGTCCGCGGGGTCCGCGTCCCCAATTCGGGTCGTTCAACGGCATGAATGAACCAAGGAACTCAGTGAGGTTGCAGGAAAAGCGCTTCCGGAGCGGAATCGCCGCGGGCCGATGCCCTGGCCGCCGCGATCTCGCTGATCGCCGCGCGCAGATCGCCGAGGCCGTCGCCGGTGCGCGCGCTCACGCGAATGCGGCGGATCTTACCATACTCGTCGCGCTCGACGCCCGGCTCAAAGCGCGCGAGATCGATCTTGTTCCATACCAGAATCTGCGGCACGCCGTCGGCGCCGATCTCGGCCAACACCTTGTTCACCTCCTCGGCCTGCTCCGCGCGCGCGGGCGAGGCCGCATCGACCACATGCAGCAGCAGATCGGCGCGCACCGTCTCCTCCAGCGTGGCGCGGAACGCCGCCACCAGCATGTGCGGCAGGTCGCGGATGAAGCCGACCGTATCCGACAGCACCACGCTGCCCGCCTGCGGCAGCCAGAGGCGCCGCGTGGTCGTGTCCAGCGTGGCGAACAGCTGGTCGGCCGAGTAAGCGCGCGCCCGTGCGAGCGCATTGAAAAGTGTCGACTTGCCGGCGTTGGTGTAGCCCACGAGCGAGACCGACAGTACGTCGCCGCGCGCGCGCGCGCGGCGCTGCACCTCGCGCCGGTGCTGCAGCTGCTCGAGCTTGCCGCGCAGCACGCGCACGCGCTGTCCGATGTAGCGCCGGTCGAGCTCGATCTGCTTCTCGCCCGGGCCGCCGGTCTTGCCCAAGCCGCCGCGCTGGCGCTCGAGGTGGGTCCAGCCGCGCACCAGCCGCGTCGACAGGTGCTCGAGTTGCGCCAGCTCGACTTGCAGCTTGCCTTCGCGGGTCTGCGCGCGCTGGGCGAAGATTTCCAGGATCACCTCGGTGCGGTCCATCACTGGACGCTTAAGCTCGCCTTCGAGGTTGCGCTCCTGTGCGGGCGACAGCTTGTGGTTGAACACCACGAACCCGGCGTTGAGCTCGGCTGCGGCCGCCGCGACTTCCTCGACCTTGCCGCGCCCGCAGAACAGCTTCGGGTCCGGCCGCTGGCGCCTGCCGCGCACGACGCGCTGGCGCGCGATGCCCGCGCTGTGCACCAGGCGCTCGATCTCCCCGACGCCGTCCTCGTAGGCGGCGTCGCCGAGGTCGAGGCAGACGATGACTGCGGCCCGGGCGTCGAACGGCGGTGAGGAGGTTTGTTGCATCAATTCGGTGTCTTCGACACCGGCTGGACCAAGGGCTAGGCCTCGTCTTCTTTTTCGATGCCGAGATTGACCGCCCGCGACGGAACGACGGTGGAAATCGCGTGCTTGTAAACCATCTGGGTGACGGAATTGCGCAGCAGCACCACGTACTGGTCGAAGGACTCGATCTGGCCCTGCAGCTTGATGCCGTTCACCAGGTAGATGGAAACCGGGACATGCTCCTTGCGCAAGGTGTTAAGGAATGGGTCTTGTAGCAGCTGCCCCTTGTTGCTCATGTTCTTCCTCGCACGGAGTGGGTGTAGCGCTACTCTAATTGAATTTGTTGGGGTTTTCTAGCCGCGCGCGGTTCAGCGCGCGCGCGCCGGCACCGGCGCGGTCGGCGGAGTGACGTCGCCGCACTGGGCGCGATGGCGCAGCGCGTGGTCCATCAGCACGCTGGCCAGCATCGCTTCGGCGATCGGCGTGGCGCGCAGGCCGACGCAGGGATCGTGCCGTCCCTCGGTCTGGACGCTCGCGGGCGCCCCGTGCACGTCGATAGTGCGCCGTGCCAGGCGGATGCTCGAGGTCGGCTTGAGCGCGATCGACACGGCGATGTCCTGCCCGGTCGAGATGCCCCCGAGTACGCCGCCGTTGTTGTTGCTCAGGAATCCCTGCGGCGTCATCTCGTCGCCGTGCTCGCTGCCCTTTTGCGCCACGCAGGCGAAGCCGGCGCCGATCTCGACCCCCTTGACGGCGTTGATCGACATCATGGCCCAGGCAATGTCGGCGTCG
>JBOIFB010000267.1:0-3858 GCA_050741415.1 Burkholderiales bacterium
CTCCAGGATGCGGCGCACTTTCGTCACCTGCTCGGCGTTCGAGCGCGCGAGCTGGCCCCTGCCGATCCACAGGCTGTCCTCCAGCCCGACGCGCACGTTGCCGCCCATCACCGCCGAGAGCGCCGCGATCTGCATCTGATTGCGCCCGGCGCCCAGCACCGACCACAGGTAGGCGTCGCCGAACAGGCGGTCGGCGGTGCGCTTCATGTGCAGCACGTCCTCGGCGTGCGGTCCGATGCCGCCGCGGATGCCGAACACCGACTGGATGAAAAGGGGCGGCTTGAGCAGCCCGCGCTCGAGGAAGTGCGCCGCGGTGTAGAGATGTCCGATGTCGTAGCACTCGATCTCGAAGCGCGTCGCATTGTCGCTGCACGAGCGCAGGATGTGGGCGATGTCCTTGAAGGTGTTCCTGAAGATACGGTCGTCGCTTTCTGCGAGGTAGGGCTTCTCCCAGGCGTACCTGAACTCCTTGTAGCGGCCCACCATCTCGTACAAGCCGAAATTCATCGACCCCATGTTGAGCGAGGCGACTTCGGGCTTGAGCCGTGCCGCCGGCTCGAGCCGCTCTTCGACCGACATGGTCGGCGCGCCGCCGGTGGTCAGGTTGATCACCACGTCGCAGCTGCCCTTGATGAGCGGCAGAAAGCGGCGGAACATCTCCGGGTCCTGCGTCGGGCGTCCGTCCTCGGGCATTCGCGCATGCAGGTGCACGATCGCCGCACCCGCCTGCGCCGCGCCGACCGCGGCCTCGGCGATCTCGTCGGGCGTGATCGGCAGGTGCGGCGACATGGTCGGGGTGTGGATCGCGCCGGTGACGGCGCAGGTGATGATGACTTTGCCCTGGGCAGCAGCCATGAAACCCTCCCTCGATTCTTGTTCTATCTTCCGTAGGTGCCTGTTTTCTTGTTCCGTGCATGATACCGCGCGTGCCGGGGCCCTCGGCTAGAATCCGGCCACCATGGTGAAATCCACGCTCACCGGGCGCAGCGCCTTTCTGCAGCTCCTGCTCGACGAAGGCGTGAGCCACATGTTCGGCAATCCCGGCACCACCGAGCTGCCGATCATGGAAGTGATGCCCGATTACCCGCAGCTCAGGTACGTGCTCGGCCTGCACGAGTCGGTGGTGGTCGGCATGGCCGACGGCTACGCGCGCGCCTCGAACCGGCTCGCCGCCTGCAACGTGCACGTCGCGCCGGGCCTGGGCAACGCGATGGGTGCGCTGTACAACGCAAGATTCTCCGGCTCACCGCTGATCCTCACCGCGGGCCAGCAGGAGCAGGGCCACGGGCTGCTCGAGCCGCTGCTCTACGCGCCGCTGGTGCCGATCGCGCAGCCGTTCGTCAAGTGGGCGGTCGAGGTGACGCGCGCCGCGGACCTGCCGCTGGTGATCCGGCGCGCGGCGAAGATCGCGCTCACGCCTCCCACCGGGCCGGTGTTCATCTCGCTGCCGGGCGACGTGCTGGAACAGCAAGTCGAGCTCGAGAGCGCGCCCCCGACGCGGGTGGACGCGCGCAACCGCCCCTCCGACGAGTCGCTGGCGCGCCTCGCCGGGAAGCTGCTCGCGGCACGCAACCCCGTGATCCTCGCCGGGCAGGAGCTCTCGGTCCACGACGCCTTCGCCGAGGCCGCCGAGCTGGCCGAGCTGCTCGGCGCCGGGGTGTACCAGCAGACCATTCCCTACAGCGCCCAATTCCCGACCGAGCATCGCGCCTACCTCGGCGCGCTGACGCGCAACCAGAAGCTGGTGCGCGCCGCGCTCGAGCCGTTCGATCTGCTCGTGTGCCTGGGCGCCGATCTGCTGCGCATGTCGGTCTACAGCCCGGTCGACCCGCTGCCCGAGGGCATGGCGGTGATGCACGTGAGCGAGCGCGACTGGGAGCTGGGCAAGAACCACCCGACCGAATTCGCCGTGCAGGCGAACGTCAAGGAGACCCTGCGTGCCCTGCTGCCGCTGCTGCGCGCGAAACGCAGCCCGGCGGCGGAGCAGCGCCTGGCGGCGCTCGCGCCGCGCAACTGGTCGGCGCAGCGCGACAAGGCACGCCTCGCCGCGCTCGAGGCCGCCGAGGAAATGCCGATCGACCCGCGCTACCTCATGCTGCGCCTGGCCGAGGCGCTGCCCAAAGACGCGGTGGTGGTCGAGGAGGCGCTGACCTCATCCAATACGCTGCCGGCCTTTCTCGCCCTGCGCGATCCCAAGAGCTTCTACGGCCTGGCGAGCGGCGGCCTGGGCTTCGCGCTGCCGGGCGCGGTCGGCGTCAGCCTCGCGCTGCCCGGCCGGCCGGTGGTCGCGCTGGTCGGCGACGGCAGCGCGATGTACGGCGTGCAGGCGTTGTGGAGCGCGGCGCACGAGAAGCTGCCGGTGACGTACGTGATCGCCAACAACCGCAGCTATCGCATCCTCAAGGAGCGCCTGATCTCGATGCGCCACAGCGACAAATTCGTCGGCATGGACATCCGCGAGCCGGCGATCGACTACTGCGCGCTCGCACAGTCGATGGGCGTGCCGGCGAATCGAATCGTCGAGCCGCAGGACTTTGCCCCCGCGCTGCGCGAAGCGCTCGCGAGCGGCGGCCCGCGCCTGATCGAGGTGATGGTCGCCGACGGCTTCGGCGGCTGACCGCAGCGAGCGGCGTGTCGTTCGCGCAATCGCAGGGCGGCGACATCCGGCACGACCGGGGCGACATCCGGCACGATACGCGCCACATCCACCACGACCGCGCCGATCGCCGCGGCGACAAGCACGACCCGCGGCACGACCGGCGCGATCGCCTTTAGGGTTGACGCAGGATTTCGTATGATCCAGCCTGCACCAGCCGCGGGAAGCGAGGCGGCGCGTTCACAAGCTGTCTAACTGCATTTCGGAGGTGGGCCATGCGCCGCAAGTCATGCCTTTCGCTGCTGCCGCCCTGGTGGTCCATTGCGCCACGCCTGGCAGCGGTCCTGGTACTCGCCGTTCCGGTTCTCGCCGGAGGCCGGGAGGCGCGCGCCGCCGAGCTCGTCGTGTTCGCCGCGGGTGCGACGGAGTCGACCATGCGGGACACGGTGGGGACATTCGAGAAAGAGAGCGGCTGGACCGTCAAGCTGAGCTACGGCGCGGTCGGAGCGCTGCGCGACAAGCTCTACGCGGGGCAGCCGGCCGACCTTACGATCGTCACGCCGGCCGTCATCGAGCAGCTCGCGGCCAAGGGTTACGTGCGTCGCGACGCAAGCGTCGCCCTGGGGCAGGTGGGCGGCGGCATCGCGGTGCGCCGCGGCGCGCCCCGGCCGGCGGTCGCGACGCCGGAGGAATTCAAGCGGGCGCTGCTGGCGGCGAAGGAGGTGTACTACGCCGACCCGGCGACGGCGACCGCCGGCGCCTACTTCATGAAGGTGGCCGACAGCCTGGGCGTCGGCGACGCGGTGCGCGCGAAGGGGCACTCGGCCCCGGGCGGCAAGGAGGCGATGAGGCTGATGGCGAAGTCCAGGGCCGGCGCGATCGGGGTGACCCAGATCAGCGAGATCCTTTCCGTTCCCGAAGTCGTGCTGATCGGCCCTTATCCTGGCAGCTTGCAGCGGATAACGACTTACACCGCGATCCCGCTGATCCGAGCCAAGCATCCCGAGGCGGCGCAGGCCTTCCTGCGCTTCCTCACGAGCCCCTCGGTCCTGGCGCGCTTCAAGCGGGCAGGGTTCGAACCCCCTCGCTGATGCTGCGGCGCATGATCGCCTACACTCTGCGCGGCGAAGCCGGACGCGCGCTGATTGAGCGGCGCGAGGCGCCGTCGCCCGAGGCCGCTCCGGGCCAGATCCTGGTGCGCGTGCGCGCCGCGGGCCTGAACCGGGGCGAGCTGCTCGCCGCGCGCGGCATCGGCGCTAAGC
>JBOIFB010000268.1:0-3818 GCA_050741415.1 Burkholderiales bacterium
CGTCAGGGACCGCACGCTGCTTTTCGAAACCAGGGGCGCGAACGTGCGCAAAGCCGAACGCAAGCGCCGCAGGCCGACGCGCAGCTGATGCAGGAACTCGGGGTTGCGCGCATGCATCGTCCCGGCCACGTTTGCCTGCACCTGGGCGCGGCAGCGATCGAAGATGGCAAGCATCGCCAGTTCGGCGCTCATGCCGCGCTGCAATCGCGCAGCTTGCGCCTTGAGCGGGATCGCGACGCGCGGCTTGATCAGGCGATAGCCCTGCTCGGCCTTGCTGCACGCTTCGAGCTCGAGACCCATCGGCTCGACGAGCGACTCCGCCAGGGCGAGCATCGACGCCGCGCTGCCTTCGATCAGCTCGAGCTCCAGCTTGTGCAGCGGCGCGCTGCGACTTGCCGTTTCGACCGATCCGGCGTCGAGGCAGACCTCCACGCGGGTGCCATCCTTGAGCGCGACCTCGGCCGAGCGGCGCACGAAGCGCGTCTCGAATACCGGCCTCATCTTCGCCGCCAGACGCCGCAGGTCGACGCCTGAAACGGCCTTGATCTCATCGCACGGCAGCGCCTCGGGAGAGAATTCGCCGCGCAGCGCCGGCATTTCCCACTCCCTGCGCTGCGGCACTCCGCTCACGCCGGGCGACTCGCTCTTGAAGCACATGACGCGCTTGCGCCCGTCGTGCCGCAGGCGCAAAGCCGCGCGCGCCTCGCGCAACCGGAACTCCGGCGTGTCGAAATAGGTGCTGACCAGGCGCCGGCGGGTCGCAGCCGGGGCACCGGGAAGAAGCGGCCACAGCCTGCTCGCGGCGTGCGCGGGGAGCCGGAATTTGAGCTCGCGCTCGATATGCATGCCTAGCCTGCCGGGTAGTCGAACGCTCGCGCGCGATGGCATTATGCGCAAGCACCCCGGCGCTGCGCAATCGGCCGCAGCGGCAGTTCGCCGCGGCGCGCCAGTGGTGCGAAAATTGTGCCGTCGCGGCCGGTTCGTGCCGCAACAATGGAGAATGGACATGGCAGGTGCAAGAAAGATCGCTGTTGTCGTGGGTAGTCTGCGCAAGGAATCGTTCAACCGCATGGCTGCCCGTGCGCTTGCCGGACTCGCACCCGAGGGCATAAAGCTCGAAATCGTCGAGATCCGGGATCTGCCGCTCTACGACCAGGACGCGGATGCCGAGAGCGCGGTGCCTGCGGCCTGGGCCAGATTCCGCCGCGAGATCAAGTCGGCCGACGCCGTACTGTTTGTCACGCCCGAATACAATCGCTCCGTTCCCGGTGCGCTGAAGAATGCCATTGACGTCGGCTCGCGGCCTAGCGGCCAGAGCGTCTGGGCCGGCAAGCCCGCCGCGGTGATGACCGTGTCACCCGGCGCGATCGGCGGCTTTGGCGCCAACCACCACCTGCGCCAGTCGTTCGTCTTTCTCAATATGCCGGTGCTGCAGCAGCCTGAAGCCTACGTCAACAACGCGGCCAAACTTTTCGATCGGGACGGAGCGCTCGCAAGCGATGAAACTCGGGTGTTCTTCAAGAAATTCATCGACGCCTTCGCCGCTCTGATCGAACGCTCCCTGCGATAGCGCCGAACCAGAAGAGGTTGGTGGCCAAGGGCGGAATCGAACCACCGACACAAGGATTTTCAGTCCTCTGCTCTACCAACTGAGCTACTTGGCCGTGCCGGACGCGCGCCCCAGCTGCGGCGCGGTTTGGGAGGGCGGAATTATACGGGCAACAGACCGCCAGCAAAAGAAAAGGGCGCCCGAAGGCGCCCTCTGATGCCACAGGATGGGGTTCAGGGGAAACCGTGGGTTTCCCGTTTCCCCTGTTCCGCTTACATGTCCATACCGCCCATGCCACCCATACCGCCCATACCGCCCATGTCGGGCATTCCGACGCCCTTCTTATCTTCGACCTGCTCCGCTACCATGGCGTCGGTCGTGAGCATCAGGCCTGCAACGGAAGCTGCGTTCTGCAGCGCGGTGCGGGTCACCTTGGTCGGATCGATCACGCCCATCTCGACCAGATCGCCGTACTCGTCGGTTTGCGCGTTGTAGCCGAAGTTGCCCTTGCCTTCAAGCACCTTATTGACCACCACCGAGGGCTCTGCGCCCGCGTTGGCGACGATCAGGCGCATCGGCTCTTCCAGCGCGCGCAGCACGATTTTGATGCCGGCGTCCTGGTCGTGGTTGTCGCCTTTGAGGTTCTTGAGCGACTGGCGGGCGCGCAACAGGGCGACACCGCCGCCCGGGACCACGCCTTCCTCGACGGCCGCACGGGTCGCATGCAGCGCGTCCTCGACGCGGGCCTTTTTCTCTTTCATCTCGACTTCGGTCGCGGCACCGACCTTGATCACCGCCACGCCGCCGGCCAGCTTGGCCACGCGCTCCTGCAGCTTTTCCTTGTCGTAGTCGCTGGTCGCCTCGTCGATCTGCACCCGGATCTGCTTGACGCGCGCTTCGATCTGCTTCTTCTCGCCCGCGCCGTCGATGATGGTGGTGTTTTCCTTGGCAGCCTCGATTTTCTTGGCCCGGCCCAGATCCTTCAACGTCGCGTTCTCGAGCTTCAGACCCAGCTCTTCCGAGATCACCGTGCCGCCGGTCAGGATCGCCATATCCTCCAGCATCGCCTTGCGGCGGTCGCCGAAGCCCGGCGCCTTGACTGCGGTGGTCTTGAGAATGCCGCGGATGTTGTTCACCACCAGGGTGGCGAGCGCTTCGCCCTCGACTTCTTCGGCGACGATCAGCAGCGGCTTGCCGGCCTTGGCGACCTGCTCCAGCAGCGGCAGCAGCTCGCGGATCGACGAGATCTTCTTGTCGTGCAGCAGGATGTAGGGGTCCTCCAGCACCGCAATCTGCTTCTCGGGGTTGTTGATGAAGTACGGCGAAAGGTAGCCGCGGTCGAACTGCATGCCCTCGACCAGCTCGAGCTCGTTGGCGAGCGACTTGCCGTCTTCGACCGTGATCACGCCTTCCTTGCCGACCTTGTCCATCGAGTCGGAGATGATCTTGCCGACGTCGGCGTCGGCGTTGGCCGAGATCGAGCCGACCTGGGCGATTTCCTTCGAGGTGGTGCAGGGCTTGGAAACCTTCTTCAGCTCCTCGACCACCGCCGTAACGGCCTTGTCGATGCCGCGCTTGAGGTCCATCGGGTTCATGCCCGAGGTGACGTACTTCATGCCCTCGCGCACGATCGCCTGCGCCAGCACGGTGGCAGTCGTGGTGCCGTCGCCGGCCACGTCCGAAGTCTTGGACGCGACTTCCTTCACCATCTGCGCGCCCATGTTCTCGAACTTGTCCTTGAGCTCGATTTCCTTGGCGACCGAAACGCCGTCCTTGGTGATGGTCGGAGCGCCGAACGAGCGCTCGAGCACCACGTTGCGGCCCTTGGGTCCGAGGGTGATCTTGACCGCGTCGGCCAGGATGTTCAGGCCGTGGACCATCTTGGTCCGCGCACCTTCGTGGAAACGTACTTCTTTAGCAGCCATAACCTTCTCCTAGTTGATTCGAATAGACTGTCGACGACTCAGGCGCCTTCGATGACGCCCATGATGTCTTCCTCGCGCATCACGAGGAGCTCGTCGCCCTTCACCTTGACGGTCTGCCCCGAGTACTTGCCGAACAGCACGCGATCGCCGACTTTGACATCGAGCGGGATCACCTTGCCGTCGTCGCCCTTCTTGCCCTTGCCGATGGCGACGATTTCGCCTTGGTCGGGCTTCTCGGCGGCCGTGTCGGGGATCACGATCCCGCCGGCGGACTTGCGTTCTTCTTCGATGCGCTTGACGATCACGCGATCATGCAGCGGACGGATTTTCATGCGGCTCTCCAC
>JBOIFB010000269.1:0-3818 GCA_050741415.1 Burkholderiales bacterium
CTGCAGCTGCGCGGTCGTCTTCGCGCGCTCATCCCAGGGCTTGAGCACCATGCCGGCGATCGACTGGCCCGGCACGTCGAGCTGGAATACGTGATCGGTCTCCGGGTGCGAAGCGAAGTCCTTGTACACCTCGTGCGAGTAGAGCTGGCGCTGGACGAGGGTGGCGTTCGGCGCCGAGGTGGACGAGGAGATCAGGATGCCCTGGTCTTCCTGCGGCGCGAGCTCCGATTTCGCGCCGGCGTAGAGGAAATAGATGCTGCCGAGCACGACCAGCGCGAACACCGCGGTGACCGCCACGTAGCCGAGCGTGCGGTGCAGCAGCGCCTCGTAGCGGCGATGCAGCCCGTCGAACGCGCGATCGAGCATCAGGATCAGCCGCGCCTGCCAGCCGTGCTCCGCAGGATCGTGCGGCTTGAGCAAGCGCGAGCACATCATGGGCGAGAGCGTGAGCGCCACGATCGCGGACACGGTCACGGCGCCGACCAGGGTGAACGCAAACTCGGTGAATAGCGCGCCGGTCAGTCCGCCGAGAAATCCGATCGGCACGTAGACCGCGATCAGAACCACGGTCATGGCAATGATCGGGCCGCCGAGCTCGCGCGCCGCGAGCAGCGCGGCCTGCGTCGGCCGCATGCCCTGCTCGAGGTGGCGGTTGACGTTTTCGACCACGATGATCGCGTCGTCCACGACCAGCCCGATCGCCAGCACCAGGGCGAGCAGAGTGAGCAAGTTGATGCTGAAACCGAAGATCACCATCACGGTGAAGGTTCCGACCAGCGAGAGCGGAATCGCCACCGTCGGTATGATCACCGAGCGCACCGAGCCGAGGAACGCGAACACGACCAGCGTCACGATGAGCAGCGCCTCGGCCAGCGTCTTGACCACTTCGGTGATCGAGCTGTTCACGAACTTGGTCGAGTCGTAGACGATGCGGCCCTCGAGGCCGATCGGGAGCTGAGCCTGGACTGCGGGAAACGCGTTGCGCACGCGCTGGATCACCTGCAGCAGGTTCGCCGCGGGCGCCACCTGGATGCCGATGTACACCGCCTGCTTGCCGTCGAAGCCAACCGCCGACTCGTAGTCCTCGGCGCCGAGCGTCACGTTGGCGACGTCCTCGAGCCGCACGATGGCGCCGCCCTGCTGCTTGAGGATCAGGCGCTTGAATTCGTCCACCGAGTGCAGGCCGGTGGACGCAGTCAGGTTGACCTGCACCATCTGGCCCTTGGTGCTGCCGACCGCCGAGAGGTAGTCGTTGCTGGCGAGCGACTGCTGGACGTCGGAGGCCGTCAAACCGTAGGCGGCGAGCTTGCGCGGATCGAGCCAGGCGCGCAGCGCGAACAGTTTCTGACCCAGGAGCTCCGCAGTCTGCACGCCTTCGACTGCCTGCAACTTCGGCTGCACCACGCGCACCAGGTAGTCGGTGATCTTGTTCGCCGGCAGCACCTGGCTCGCGAAGCCGATGTACATCGCGTCGATCGACTGGCCGATCTTCACCGACAGCACCGGCTGCTGTGAACCCTGAGGCAGCTGGTTGAGCACCGCGTTCACCTTGGTATTGATCTCGGTCAAGGCCTTGTCCGGCTCGTAATTGAGCCGCAGGTTGGCGGTGATGGTGCTCACGCTCTGGCGGCTGCTGGAAGTCATGTAGTCGATGCCGTTCGCCTGGGCGATCGAATTCTCCAGCGGCGTGGTGATGAACCCGGCCACCAGCGCCGGATCCGCGCCGACGTAGGTGGTAGTCACGCTGACCACCGCATTCTGGGTGCGCGGGAACTGCAGCACCGGCAGCAGCGAAATCGAGCGCAGGCCCAGCACCAGCAGCAGCAGGCTGACGACGGTGGCGAGCACCGGCCGGCGGATGAAGATGTCGGTGAACTTCATCGTGCGCCCCGGCTCACTCGTCCTTCGGCTGCGGCGCGGGATTGTTCGCCGGCTGGACGGAGTTGTCGATCTTCACCGGCACGCCGTTGCGCAGCTTGAGCTGGCCCGCGCTCACCACGGTCTCGCCTTCCTTGACCCCGGAGAGCACGGCAATCTGGTCGCCGCGCGTCGCGCCGGTGGTCACGAACCGCTGCTGCGCCACCAGCTTGGGCTTGCCGTCGGCGCCTTTGCTCTCCGCCTCGATCACGAACACCGTGTTGCCGTAGGGATTGAAGGTGATCGCGGTCTGCGGCAGTGTGAGCAGGCGCTGCGCCGTGCCGGACTCGATCGTGACGATAGCGAACATGCCGGGCAGCAGCTGATGATTCGGGTTGCGCAGCGTGGCGCGAACCGTGACGTTGCGCGTCGCGGTATCGACCTTGGCGTCGATCGCGGAAATCCTGCCCTCGAACTGCTCGCCGGGCAGCGCGTCGCTGCCCGCCGCCACCTCCTGCCCGACCGAGACCTGCCGCAGCATGCTCTGCGGAACGCTGAAGTCGACGTAGATCGGGTCCAGCGCCTGCAGCGCCACCAGCTTGGTGCCGGGGCTCAAGTACTGCCCGAGGTCGATCGCGCGAATGCCGAGCCGACCGGCGAACGGGGCGCGAATCTGCTTCTTGTCGATCAGCGCCTGCTGCTGCGCCACCTGGGCGCGCGCGCTCTTCAGGTTCGCCGCGTCCGCGTCGACCACCGCCTGGCTGACGGCCTTCGCCTCGAGCTGCCTCGAATCGCGCTCAAAGTTGATCGCGGCGAGCCGCGCGGCCGCCTCGAGCGCCTGCTGCTGGGCGAGCTCCTGGGCCGCGTTCAGATCGACCAGAGGTGCCCCGGCCTTGACTTCGTCGCCCGACTTGAAGTGGATCGCGGTCACGATGCCGGCCACTTCGGGCGCGAGGTCGGCGCCGCGCACCGCGCGCAGGGAACCGACCGCGGTCACGCGGGGCTGCCACTCGCTGTAGACCGCCTTGGTCGTCGATACCGTCTGCGCCGGGATGCCTTGCGCGCTCAGGAACTTCTTGATCATGTGCCCCTTGAAGGCCTGGAAGCCGAAGATGCCGCCGAACAGCAGGCCGACGAGTACCAGCATGAGTACCATGCGCTTGGTCATGGATTGCGACTCCCCTTCGTGTCGGATGGTTGCGCTTGCGCCGCAGCGTCGTGCCACCAGCCGCCGCCGAGCGCCTGGAACAGCGCGGCCGTGTCGGCGTAGCGCGCGCCCTGGGCCTGGACCAGCCCGATGCGGCTGCGCTGGTACTGCTGTTCGGCGTTGAGCAGCGCGAGGTAGCTGGTCGCGCCGAGCTCGAACTGGCTGCGCGCGAGCTCGTAGCTCGCGCGCGCAGCGGCTTCCGCCTCGGCCTGCGCTTTGAGCGCCTGCGCGTCGCTCTCGAGCGCGCCCAGCGCGTCGGCCACGTTCTGGAACGCGCCGAGCACCGTCTGGCGGTACTGCGCGAGCGACTGGTCGTAGGCGGCGACCGCGGCGCGCTGCTGTGCCTGGAGCGCGCCGCCGTGGAAGATCGGCTGCAGCAGCCCGGCGCCGGCGTTCCAGATCATGCTGTTGGCGCCGAACAGGCCGCCCGTCGTGTTCGCGGTCGTGCCGTAGGACGCGCTCAACGTGAGCTGCGGGTACTCGGCGGCGGTGGCGACCCCGACCTGGGCGCTCGCCTGGCGCAGCAGCGCCTCGGCGGCCTGGATGTCGGGCCGCTGGCGCGCCAGCTCGGAGGGCAGGCTGACCGGCAGCTCGCGCGGCAGTTCGAGCCCGGCGAGCTCGAACTGCGGCAGCCGCGCCGTGGCGGGCGTTTTGCCCACCAGCGTCGCGAGCGCGTTGCGGGTCTGCGCCAGGGCCTTCTCCAGCGGCGGCAGCGCGGCGCGCGTCTGCGCCAGCTGGCTGCGCTGCGCGAGTA
>JBOIFB010000270.1:0-3812 GCA_050741415.1 Burkholderiales bacterium
GCCTCGCAGCGCTCGACCCTGGTGCACAACGCACACGCCGAGGAGCTGTCGCACATGTTCTTCGCCCAGGGGGTGGCGAACTGGATGGGCAGCCTGTTCGACACTCATCCGCCGATCGAAGAGCGCATCCACCGGGTGCGGCCGGGATTCGAGCGCAGCCGCTACCGCGCTGCGCGCGCCGCGTCGCTCGGAACGGGCGAAAAGCCGGTGGCGGTGCTCGACGGCGCCGGCAACGTGGTGAAGACGATCGGCGGCGCCGACCGGCGGATGGGGGCGGCGCGCGCGATGGCAGAGGTCGCCGCGGTCGCGGCCTCGGTCGGCAATCCGACTCCGGCGCACGTCGACTTCGCCCAGCAGCTGCTGGCCGCGATCCCGGCTGCACTGCGCTCCCGGCTGGTCGATCCGGATGGCGCACAGGAAGTCGCGTTCGCGCTCGCGATCGCCGGCGACGACGCCTCGCGTGCGGCCAAGCTCGGGGAGCTGTGCACGCGGCGCGGCGAAGACGCCGCGCGCGCGGTGGAGCAGGTCTATGCGGATACGAGCCGGCTCGATCGCGGCGACGCCCTGCCGTTGCTCAGCCTCGCGTTGCCCGCGCTGAAAGGGCTGGCTCAGCCCCGGCGCGACGCGCTGGTGGCCGATGTGGCGAAGGTGGTCGAGGCCGACAGCAAGGTGACGCTGGCCGAATTCGTCCTGGCGACGATCCTGCGCCAGCAGCTGCGCGAGGGCACTGGGAGCCCGATACCGACCCGCTACCGCGCGCTGGGCGAGGTCGACGATGAGCTGCGAATCGTGCTTTCGCTGGTGGCGCACGCCGCGCTGGCCGATACCGCGCAGGCGTACGCCAAGGGCGCGGAGTACCTGTCGCTCAACGTGCGCGAACCGGTGCCGCCCGAGGAGCTCTCGACTGCGCGCGTCGGCGAGGCGCTCGAGCGGCTGCGCCTGCTCGCGCCGCTCGCCAAGCCGCGCGTGATCAAGGCCTGCCTCGAGGTGGCGAGCGCCGACGGCATCATCACCCTGGCGCAGGCCGAGCTCACCCGCCTGGTGGCGGCGACGCTCGATTGCCCGCTGCCGCCGGTCCTCGCGACGCTCGACCCGGCGACCCTGAAGTGACGGATCCGAAGCATCTCGAGGCAGACCTGGCGCAGGCAGTCGCGGGCGAAGTGCGCTTCGACGCCGGCGCGCGCGCGGCGTACTGCGCCGATGCCTCGAATTACCGCCAGGTCCCGATCGGGGTGGTGCTGCCGCGCTCGGTCGAGGATATCGTCGCCGCGACGGCGGTGTGCCGCGCCCACGGCGTGCCGATCCTCGCGCGCGGCGGCGGCACGGGTCAGAACGGCCAGAGCGTGAACGTCGCGGTGGTGATCGATTGCTCGAAATATCTCAATCGGGTGCTCGAAGTAGACCCGCAGGCACGCCGTGCGCGGGTCGAGCCGGGCGCGGTGTGCGACGCACTGCGCGATGCGGCCGAGCGCCACCAGCTGACCTTCGCGCCCGACCCGGCGACCCATTCGCGCTGCACGCTCGGCGGCATGATCGGCAACAACTCCTGCGGTCCGCATTCGGTGATGGCGGGCAAGACGGTCGAGAACATCGAGCGCATCGAGGTGCTGACTTACGACGGCGCGCGCTTCTGGTGCGGGGCGACGAGCGACGAGGAGTACGCGCGCATCGTCGCCGCGGGCGGGCGCCGGGGCGAGATCTACGTCCGGCTCAGGGCGCTGGCGGAAAAATACGGCGACCTGATCCGGGCGCGCTTTCCCAAGATCCGGCGCCGCGTCTCGGGCTACAACCTCGACCAGCTGCTACCGGAGAACGGCTTCAACGTTGCGCGCGCGCTGGTCGGCTCCGAAGGAAGCTGCGCAATCACGCTCGCGGCGGAGGCGACGCTGGTGCAAAGCCCGCAGCAGCGCGTACTGCTGGTGCTCGGCTTCGCCGACATCTACGAGGCGGGCGACGCGGTGCCACAGGTGCTCGCCGCGCGCCCGATCGCGTGCGAAGGGCTCGACGAGAGGATCATCGGAGGCCTGCGCGAACGGCGGCTCAGGCTCGAGGACATCGGGCTCCTGCCGCCGGGCGGGGCCTGGCTGATGTGCGAGTTCGGCGCGGACTCGCAGGCAGAGGCGCTCGCGCAGGCGCGCTCGCTCGAGGCGGCGTTCGCCGCGCGCGGCGACGTCAGCGCCTGGCTGATCGAGGACAAGGCGATGATCGGCCGGATGTGGACGATCCGCGAGACCGGCGCCTCGGCGACCTCGCTCAGTCTGGGCGCGCAGGGGCCGGACCCGGTGATCGGCTGGGAGGACGCGGCGGTCGATCCGCTGCGCCTGGGCGACTACCTGCGCGAATTCCAGGCGCTGATCGACCGCTACGGCTATCGCACTTCGCTCTACGGGCATTTCGGCGACGGCTGCATCCACGCCCGCATCACCTTCGAGCTGCGCACCCCTGAAGGCGTGGCGCATTGGCGGCGCTTCCTCGGTGACGCGGCGGATCTGGTGGTGAAGTACGGCGGCTCGCTCTCGGGCGAGCACGGCGACGGCCAGGCGAAGGCGGAGTTCCTGCCGAAGATGTACGGCCCCGAGCTGATGGCGGCGCTGCGCGAGTTCAAGGCGATCTGGGACCCGCAGGACAGGATGAACCCGGGCAAGCTGGTGAGCGCACGCGGCGAGGTGTACCGCGCGGACGAAAACCTGCGGCTCGGACCGGAGTACAGACCGGTCGCGCTCGCCACGCGGCTCGCGTTCAAATCCGACGTGGGCGACGGCTTCACGCGCGCCACCGAGCACTGCATCGGCATGGGCAAGTGCCGCGCCGCGGCCGGCGGCACAATGTGCCCAAGCTACCGCGCGACCGGAGAAGAACGCTACTCGACCCGCGGCCGGGCGCGCCTGCTCAATGAAATGCTGCGCGGCGAGGTGATCACCGACGGATGGGACAGCGAAGAAGTAAAGGAGGCGCTCGAGTGGTGCCTCGCGTGCAAGGGCTGCCGCAGCGACTGCCCGACGCACACCGACATGGCGAGCTACAAAGCCGAATTCCTGTCGCATTACTACGATAACCACGCGCGCCCCCGCCAGGCGCATTCGATGGGGCGCATCGGCGAATGGGCTCCGCTCGCGGCACGCGCGCCGCGCCTGGTGAACGCGCTCACCCAGGCGCCGGTCTTCGCGGCGATCGCCAAGCGCGTGGCCGGCGTGGCGCCGCAGAGGCGTCTGCCGAAATTCGCGCGAAAGACCTTCAAGGCGCTATTCGCACCGAAGACCGGCGGCGGCGACCCGGTGATGCTGTTCGCGGATACTTTCAACAACCACTTTCGCCCGGACACGGCGCTCGCGGCGGCGGGCGTGCTCGAGTCCGCGGGCTGCGCGGTCGAGGTGCCCGGCGGTGCGCTCTGCTGCGGCCGGCCGTATTTCGACTTCGGTATGCTCGACCGGGCGCGTGCATCGCTCGAGCGGCTGGTGTCCGTGCTTGCGCCGCGGATCGAGACGGGCGTGCCGCTCGTGGTGCTCGAGCCGGGCTGCCTTTCGGTATTCCGCGACGAGCTGGTGCAGCTGCTGCCCGTCGATTCCAGGGCCGCGCGCCTGGCTACGCAGGCAGTCTCGCTCGGCGAGCTGCTCGCGGCGCGCGGCTGGGCGCCGCCTGCGATCGAAGGGCGCGCGTTGCTGCACGGGCATTGCCATCGCAAGGCACTGGGCGGCCTCGGCCCCGAGCTCGCACTGCTGCGCGCCGCCGGCGTCGACCTGGCGGCGCCCGACACGGGCTGCTGCGGGATGTCGGGTTCGTTCGGTTTCAAGCCGCAGTTCTACGCCGCTTCG
>JBOIFB010000271.1:0-3772 GCA_050741415.1 Burkholderiales bacterium
CCAAAATGCTCGTCATCGCCGCCGTCAGCGTCGTCTTGCCATGGTCCACATGCCCAATCGTGCCTACGTTCACGTGCGGCTTGGTCCGCTCAAATTTGCCTTTTGCCATGACGCTCTTCCTCGATTCTTATGGTTACTTCTTGCTGCTGATAACCGCCTCGGCGACGCTCTTCGGCGCCTCGGCATAGTGTTTGAACTCCATCGTGTACGTGGCGCGACCCTGCGTAAGCGAACGCAGAGTCGTCGAATAGCCGAACATCTCGCCCAGCGGCACCTCGGCCTTGATCGCCTTGCCGCTCGGCAGATCGTCCATGCCCTGGATAACACCGCGGCGGGACGACAGGTCGCCCATCACGTCGCCCATCTTTTCCTCGGGCGTCTCGACCTCGACCGCCATCACCGGCTCGAGTAACACCGGAGTGGCGCTGCGCATGCCGTCCTTGAACGCGAAGATGGCCGCCATCTTGAACGCGTTTTCGTTCGAGTCCACCTCGTGGTACGAACCGTAGAACAGCGTTACCTTTACGTCGACCACCGGATACCCGGCCAAGACGCCGTCCTGCAGCGCCTCCTTGACGCCTTTCTCGACTGCCGGGATGAACTCGCGCGGTACCGAGCCGCCCTTGACGGCGTCGACAAACTCGAAGCCCTTGCCCGGTGGCTGCGGCTCGAGCCTCAACTCGACGTGGCCGTACTGGCCGCGGCCGCCCGACTGCTTGATGAACTTGCCTTCGTGCTCGACCGTCTTCTTAAAGGTTTCTCGGTAGGCCACCTGCGGCTTGCCGACGCTCGCCTCGACGCCGAACTCCCGCCGCATGCGGTCGACAATGATCTCCAGGTGCAATTCGCCCATGCCGGAGATGATCGTCTGCCCCGACTCTTCGTCAGTGTGCACGCGAAACGACGGATCCTCCTGCGCAAGGCGATTTAGCGCGACACCCATCTTCTCCTGGTCAGGCTTGGTCTTCGGCTCCACTGCCTGCGAAATGACAGGGTCTGGAAACTCCATTTTCTCAAGCGTGATGACCTTGTTGACATCGCAGATCGTCTCGCCGGTGGTGACTTCCTTCATTCCCACCGCGGCTGCGATGTCGCCCGCGCGTACCTCCTTGATCTCCTTGCGCTCGTTCGCGTGCATCTGCAGCAGACGGCCGACCCGCTCCTTCTTGCCCCGTACCGACGTGTATACGGTGTCACCGGACTGCAACACGCCGGAGTAAACGCGGATGAACGTCAACTGGCCTACGTACGGATCCGTCGCAATCTTGAACGCCAGCCCGGCAAACGGTTCACCGTCCTCGGCCTTGCGCACATCCGGCTCGCCATTCTCCTTCTGGCCCTTCACGGGCGGAATGTCCGCGGGCGAGGGCAGATAATCGATCACCGCGTCCAGCATCGCCTGCACGCCCTTGTTCTTGAACGCGGAGCCGCACAGCATCGGCACAATCTCGTTGTTGAGCGTGCGCATGCGGATGCCTTGCTTGATTTCCTCGACTGACAGCTCGCCGGACTCGAGGTACTTGTTCATCAACTCTTCATTCGCCTCGGCCGCGGCCTCGACCATCTTCTCGCGCCACTCCTTGGCCTTGGCGGTCAGATCCGCGGGGATATCCCCGCGCTCGAACTTCATCCCCTGAGAAGCCTCATCCCAGTAGATCGCCTGCATCGTGACGAGGTCGACGACGCCCTGGAACTTGTCCTCGGCGCCGATCGGAATCTGGATCGGCACAGGGTTGGCTTTCAGACGCGACTTCATCTGGTCATAGACCTTGAAGAAGTTCGCGCCGATGCGGTCCATCTTGTTCACGAATGCGAGCCGCGGCACCCGGTACTTGGTCGCCTGCCGCCAGACCGTCTCGGATTGCGGCTGCACGCCGCCCACCGCGCAGTACACCATGCAAGCGCCGTCGAGCACGCGCAGCGAACGCTCGACCTCGATTGTGAAGTCGACGTGCCCCGGGGTGTCAATGATGTTGATGTGGTGCTCCGGATAGGTGAGATCCATCCCCTTCCAGAAGCACGTGGTCGCCGCCGACGTGATGGTGATGCCGCGCTCCTGCTCTTGCTCCATCCAGTCCATGGTCGCCGCGCCGTCGTGCACCTCGCCGATCTTATGGTTCACGCCGGTATAGAACAGAATGCGCTCGGTGGTCGTCGTCTTGCCCGCATCGATATGCGCGCTGATGCCGATGTTGCGATAGCGCTCGATTGGAGTCCTACGTGCCACAGCAATACCCATCCTTTTTCCGTTCGGGGAACCCTAAATGGGGGCGCAACCCGCCGATAACAATCCTTAGAACCTGTAGTGCGAAAACGCCTTGTTAGCGTCTGCCATGCGGTGAACTTCCTCGCGCTTTTTCATCGCGCCGCCCCGCCCTTCTGCGGCTTCCTGCAACTCCCCCGCCAGGCGCACAGTCATCGATTTTTCGCCGCGCTTCTGAGCAGCCTCGCGGATCCAGCGCATCGCCAGCGCGACGCGACGCACTGGCCGAACTTCCACCGGGACCTGGTAATTCGCACCGCCCACGCGGCGGCTCTTGACCTCGACCGCAGGCTTCACGTTTTGCACCGCCTGGGTGAAGACCTCGACCGGGTCCTTCCCTGCTTTCGACTTGATGACATTGAACGCGCCGTACACGATGCGCTCTGCCACCGACTTCTTGCCGCGCGTCATCAAGACGTTGATGAACTTGGCGACGTCGGTATTGTGGAATTTCGGATCCGCCAGGATCTCGCGTTTGGGGACTTCTCTGCGACGGGGCATGATTTCCTCTTCTTGCCGGGATCAGGCGGCTTTCGCCCGCTTGGCACCGTACTTGGAGCGGCTCTGCTTGCGGTCCTTGACCCCCTGCGTGTCCAGCGAACCGCGCACGATGTGATAGCGCACGCCCGGCAGGTCCTTCACCCGCCCGCCGCGGATCAGCACCACAGAGTGCTCCTGCAGGTTGTGCCCTTCGCCACCGATGTAGCCGATCACCTCGAAGCCGTTGGTGAGCCGGACCTTGGCGACCTTGCGCAGGGCGGAGTTCGGCTTCTTCGGCGTGGTCGTGTAGACCCTGGTGCAGACGCCCCGTTTTTGGGGCGAGCCGGCGAGCGCGGGCACCTTCGATTTCGGGCGCCGGGCGGTTCGCACGCCCCGTACTAACTGATTGACGGTAGGCATTTTTTTCCGTGTCCAGAAATGAACCGGGCGACCGCGTTGACCACCCGCTGTCGCCCAGGTGCAAAAAAGAGGCCGGATTATAAAGGAGTTTTTTACACAGCGTCAAGGATTATGCGGGTTAACTTTGACGCCGCGTTAACCCGATTTCGCGCTCGCCGGCGGGTCCGGGCGTGGGTCGCGAACGAAGCCGAACTTGGCGGGCAAATCGGCGCGCAAGATGCTCCCGAGCGGGACTCGTCCGGCGACGCAGTCGAACCAGGCCGTCGCGCCCGAATCGTCAATCAAATCGGTCGCCGCGAGAAGGTCCCGGTCGTCAAGGTTCCCGATCTCCGAGGCGGCAGCGAGAATCAGCGCGCCGCGCTCATCGCGCCAAGCGCCGTTGAGCGGCCCGGAAGGACGGCCGCAATGGTCGACAAACCGCTCACCCTCGAGGCGGAACACCAGGGGTGCACAGGCAAGCCGCACATAGACGCGCTGCGGCCCGTTCTGGAAAAACCAACCACCGCGCGCGTCCCGGGCGTAGTTGCGGCAGATGAACTCGCGCAGCGCTGCATTGCCGATGCGCCCGAAAACGTCCGTCCCAGGATTGCGCAGCTGCCAGTTGACGCG
>JBOIFB010000272.1:0-3769 GCA_050741415.1 Burkholderiales bacterium
GCCACAGTCTGAACGCAATGAGCTCCGGGCGCATCGACGGCCTCTGGCTGCCGCTGCTGCCCGAGCTGTGGCGCCACCCGGTGTTCGGCAACGGGCTGGAGTCGATCCTGTGGTCCGAGCCGATGCGCCAAGGAGCCGGGGTGACCATCATCGCGACCACCCATCCCCACAACGCGTACCTTGAGGCCATGCTCGACATGGGCATCGTCGGCCTGACGCTGCTGGGTGCCTACTTCGCGCACGTCTGGCGGGGATTCAGGGCGCTTGCCAAGGATATTTCGCTCAGTCCGACGCTGCGCGGCTTCTTTCTGGGGGCCGCGGCCGCAATGCTGGCACTCCTCACCTCGTACCTGACCGACAGCAGCCTCAGGCCGAGAGAGGCGGACCAGGCCTACCTGTGGTTCGCGATCGGCATGATGTACGGGTGCTGGAGGCGCAGCCGATGAGCGGGCAGGCCGGTTCGCTGGGCACGGCGGCCGCGAGTGTTCCAGGGCTCGGCGGGCGCGCGCTGTCGCTCGGCGCCGCGAACGCGTTCGAGTTTGCACTCCAGTTCCTCCTTCCGGTCGTGCTGGTGCGCTGCCTGGACACCGAAGCTTTCGGCCAGTACCGGCTGCTGTGGCTGGCGGTGGCGACGATCGTCGGGCTGGGGGCGCTCGACATGCCGGCGAGCCTGTACTACTTCCTGCCCCGCTCGGGGACGGACGCCAAGCGCCTGTACATCAACCAGACCCTCGCGTTCCTGGCCTTCGCGGGCCTGGTCGCCGGCTGGGCGGTCAGCTCGTGGAACCCCTGGCTGCCGGGCAAGCTGCGGGTGCTCGCCGCGCACGACGCAGTCGTGCCCGCGTTCGTGCTGATGTGGATGGTCGCGTCGCTGCTCGACCTGCTGCCCACGGCCGAGGAGCGGGTAGCGTGGCAGGCGAAAGCGAAGGTCGGTCTCGCCGCGGTGCGCGCGGCAGCGCTTTCGGTCGCGGCCGTGCTCACGCAGAGCCTCGAGGCGCTGCTGCTGGTCCTGCTCGGCTTCGCGCTGCTGAAGCTCGCGCTGCTGATCGGCTACGTGGCGCGCCATCACGGCCTGCGCGGGCCGATTGCGCGCCGGCACGCGTTTTCGGATCAGCTGCGCTACGCGCTGCCGCTCGGGCTGGCGAGCGCCCTGTACGGCCTGCGCGTGCAGGCCGACCAGTGGGTCGCCGCGGCGCTCTTTCCGCTGGGCATGTTCGCCTCGTTCTCCATCGGCGCGGCGCTCGCGCCGCTGCTGGCCCTGATCCGGCAGTCTACCAACGGCGTGTTCATGCCGAGCATGAGCCGGCTCCAGGCGGCGGGCGACATTCGCGCCATGCTCGCGCTCAACAGCCGCGCCAACGTCATGGTGAGCGCGCTCGTCCTGCCGCTGCTCGCGTTCGGCTTCACGTTCGCCCCCGAGCTGATCCGGCTCGTCTACACGCCCGCGTACCTCGACGCCGTGCCCGTCATGCGGATCTTCAACGTCGGACTGGCGGCACTCGTGCTCGAGCTCGCCAGCCTCACCATGCTGCTGCGCCAGGTCGTGTTCGTGATGGTGCTGAACGCCGTCATGGTGGTCGTGTCGGTGGTGCTCGACTGGACCGCGGCGCTGCATTTCGGCCTCGCGGGCGCGGCCGCCGGCAGCGTGGTCACGATCTATCTCGACCGCATCGTCACGCTGCGGCGCATCTCGCGCCATACGGGGGTGCCCCTGCGCCGGCTGCAGGATTGGGGCGCGCTCGGCCGGCTGGCGCTGTTCGCGGTCCTCGCGGCGGCGCTCGCCTGGACGCTCGTCGGGCGCTACATCGGGGCGGACGGGCCGCTGCCGCGGCTGGCCGCCGGCGGCACGGCGTTCGCCTGCGCTTACGTGGCGCTGATGGCCTCGTTCAACCCAGGGCGCGAGTGGCTTGCCGCCTGGCGCGCGCGCCGGCGCGAGCGCTGAGGCAGCCGCGATGGCGCGCGTCATGTTCGTCACCAGTTGGCTGTCTTACGGCGGCGCCGAGCGCCACGCGGTTGCGCTCGCGAACCGCTTGGGCGAGCGCGGCCACGAGTGCCACTTCGTCTACGTCAAGCGCGACGCCGCCCTGCTCGAGCGGCTGCGCCTGCCCGACGGCGGGAGCGTGCACTGTCTTGAGGCGGAGCGCTATCTCGACCTGCGCGCGTTCCGGGACTTCGCCGCCCACATGGCTCGCAGCGCGCCTTGCGCGATCGTCGCGGCAAACGGCTACGCCTTGATGTACGCCTGGCTCGCGCTGCGCATTGCGCGCCTGCGCCTGCCGCTGGTCGCGACCTTCCACTCCACGCGTTTGCTCGGCGCGAAGGAATGGCTCCAGATGCTCGCCTACCGGCCGCTGTTCTGGACCTCGAGCTGCTCGGTGTTCGTGAGCGAGCGGCAGAGACGGCACTGGCTGCGCCGCGGCCTGCTTTCGCGCCGTAACGAAACGATCCACAACGGCGTCGACACGGACGCGTTCCGCGACCGCTGGGGCCCCGCCGAGCGCGCCGCGCTGCGCGCCGGGCTCGGCCTGCGCCAGTCGGACTACGTCATCGGCATGTCGGCGCTGCTGCGGCCGGAAAAGAACCATCTGCAGCTGGTCGACGCGGTCGCCGCGCTGCGCGCGAGGGGCATCGCCGCCCGCGCGCTGATGATCGGCGACGGCGAGATGCGCGCGGCGATCGAAGCGCGCGCGCGCGGTCTCGGGATATCGGGCGACGTCGTGATCACCGGACTGCGCCAGGACGTGCGCCCCTGCGTCGCGACCTGCGACGTGCTCGCTTTGTGCAGCCTGACCGAGGCGTTTTCCCTCGCCGCGCTCGAGGCCATGGCGCTCGCCAGGCCGGTGGTCCATTCCGACGTCGGCGGGGCGGCGGAGATGATCGAGCCCGGGCGCAACGGCTTCCTGTTCCCGGTCGGCGACACGCGCTCGCTGGTCGAGCGTCTCGCGCTTCTCGCCGACCGCGCCCTCGGCGCGCGCATGGGGCGCAACGCGCGCGAGGTGGTCGAGCGGCGCTTCTCCGAACGGACTATGGTCGACCGCTACGAGCGGCTGATCCTCGAGCTCGGCGGGCCCGCGCCGCCGGGCACGCCCTCCATCCGGACCACGCCGGCGGCGCAGAAACGACACACAGAGATCCGATCATGGCCCGATGGCGCGCTATGAAGATGTGCTGGAGCAGCTCAAGGCGAAGCCGCGCACCTGGCTGGTGACGGGCGCGGCGGGCTTCATCGGCTCCAACCTGGTCGAAGCGCTGCTCGCGCTGGAGCAGCGGGTGGTCGGGCTGGACAACTTCGCCAGCGGCACCCAGTCCAACCTCTCTCAGACCAGGGCCGCGGCAGGAAGCAGCCGCTGGGCGAATTTCCGCTTCATCAAGGGCGACATCCGCTCGATCGACGATTGCCGCCGAGCCTGCCGCTCGGTCGACTTCGTGCTGCACCACGCGGCGCTGGGCAGCGTGCCGCAATCGATCGCCGATCCGATCGCCGCCGGCGAAAGCAACGTCGCCGGCTTTCTCAACATGCTGGTCGCGGCGCACGGCGCCGGCGTGTCGCGCTTCGTCTACGCCGGATCGAGCGCGGTCTACGGCGACCACGCTGGCCCCCTCAAAACCGAGGCCGAGATCGGGCGGCCGCTGTCGCCTTACGCGGTGACCAAGGTCGTGAACGAGCTCTACGCGGAGAATTTCGCGCGCTGCTACGGCTTCGGCTCGGTCGGCCTGCGCTACTTCAACGTGTTCGGGCAGCGCCAGGACCCCGACGGACCCTATGCGG
>JBOIFB010000273.1:0-3754 GCA_050741415.1 Burkholderiales bacterium
GCCTCGTGCATCTCGCTGCTCGAATTGAGCATGAAGAAAGCGAGCAGGTGGGTGTTGTAGACGAAAAGCTCGCGCCCGCCGATGCTGGTCGCGGCCCCGATCAGCAGGCGGTCGGTCGGGGTCAGCTTCTTGCCCTGGAACTCGAACTCGATCGGCGGCGAGGGCAGGTCCCAGTGGCGGTGCTCGCGCAGCGGCGTCCTGGACAGGATCGCGAGCCCGACCCCGAACGGCAGCTCGCGCGCATCCGCTTTCGGGTAGTGGAAATAGCCGTCGTAGTGCGGGAACTCGGCGCGCAGCCGGGTATAGTTTGGCGGCGGATCGGACTGCACGCCGCCTGGCTGGGCCTGCTCGACTTCCTGCAGCAGCACGACGTCCGCGTCGCGCTTGCGGATTTCGGCGATTGTGCGCTCGAGTTCGATCGGCGCGCGGTCCGGATCGGTGTCGCGCCAGATCCGCCCGAACTGCATGTTGAACTGAACGACCCTGAATTTGCTCATGGGCTGAGGGGCAGCGACCCTGTTTTCGGCCACTGTACCAAAATACGACGGACGACACGCGATGCGATATTGCAATCTGGACGGCCAGTCGGTCGGCGGCAGCCTGCTGCGGGTGCTCAAGTGGAAGGCGGGCTGGCACGACGAGAAGCGCCCTGCGGCGCCGACGATCGGAGTGCCGGTGCCGGCGCTGGCGAACGATGGCCGGGCGTTGCGCGGCGCGGCGGCCGACGCGCTGACCTGGATCGGGCACGCCAGCTTCCTGGTCCAGCTCGGGGGCAGCAGCGCGCTGATCGACCCGGTCATGTCGCCGGCGCTGGTCGGCGGGCTGATTCCGCGCAACGTGGCGCCCGGGCTCGACTGGCAGGCGCTGCCCAAGATCGACCTGGTGCTGATCACGCACAACCACCGCGACCACATGGACGCGCCGACGCTCAGGCGGCTCGGCCCGGATCCCGTCTACGTCGTGCCGCGCGGCCTGGGGCCCTGGTTCACGCGCGCCGGGCTGCGCCGGGTGGTCGAGATGGAATGGTGGCAGCGCGAGCGGATCGCCGGCCTGGACGTGACCTTCGTTCCGGCCGAGCACTGGAGCCGGCGCGGGCTGCTCGACACCAACGAGTCGTGGTGGGGTGGCTACGTGATCGAGCGCGGCGGGCTGCGCGTGTACCACTCCGGCGACACGGCGTGGTTCGACGGCTTCGCGCTTATCGGGCAGAAGTGCGGCGCGATCGACGCCGCGATGCTGCCGATCGGCGCCTATGCGCCGCGCTGGTTCATGCAGCGGCAGCACATGGATCCCTTCGACGCGGTGCGCGCTTTCGCGGCGCTCGGGGCGCGGCGCTTCGTCGCCATGCACTGGGGCACCTTCAAGCTGACCGACGAGGACCTGGCCGAGCCGCCGCGGCTGCTGGCCGAGGCCTGGCAGCGCGAGAACCTGCCGCATGAGCGGCTCGCGATTCCAGCGATCGGCGAGACGCTGCGGCTCTAGCATTGCACGCGTCCCGCTGGGGGCGCGATTCGGCGATAATAGCGCCATGAGCACAGAGCACATCGAGCAGCCCGAGGCGGTGCCGCAGCCCGGCGCCGAGAATCCCGAAGAGGCGCACAAGGCCGAGGAACGGGCCAAGCAGCCGCGCCTGCGCGAGTTGCTGGCCATCCCCGAGCGCGACCGCAGCGACGCGGTCTGGGACGAGATCATCGAGCTGGAAATTGCCCTCGCGCCGGGCAACCGCGCAGCGGGACCGCAGGGCGACAACGGGCGCCGGCACGATCCCGGCCGCGGGCAGCAGCCCCAGGGCGGCGGCCGGCCGGGCAGGGGAGCATTCAAGAAGTCGCGCCGCCGCCGCGGCGGCTAGCGGGCGCGGCGGAGCATGGCGCGCGACGCGGTGCGGGTGGCCGTGTTCGGCGCCGGCGCGGTCGGCTGCTTCTACGGCGGCATGCTGGCGCGCGCCGGGCACGAAGTGGTTCTGATCGGCAGGCCTGCGCACGTCGAGGCGATCCGCAGCGCGGGGCTGCATTTCGAGGGCCTGCAGTTCGACGAGCACATCCGCCTCGACGCGAGCACCTTGCCCGAGGCGGTGCGCGGCGCACGGCTGGTGCTGTTCTGCGTCAAGTCGACCGACACAGAGCAGGGCGCGGCGCAGATCGCGCCGTTTCTCGACCCGGGCAGCCTGGTGCTGAACCTGCAGAACGGGGTCGACAACACCGAGCGCATCCAGGCCAGGATTTCGCAGCAGGTGATTCCCGCAGTGGTGTACGTAGCGACCGAAATGGCGGGACCGGGACACCTGAAGCACCACGGGCGCGGCGAGCTGGTGATCGGGGCGCCCGACGGCGCGCCCTCGGCCGCGCTGGGCGCGGCGCTGGGGAGCGTGCTGAGCTGGTTCGCCGCCGCCGGCGTTCAGGTGGCGGTCTCGGACAACGTTGCGGGCGAGCTATGGGCCAAGCTGGTGGTGAATTGCGCCTACAACGCGATCTCGGCGATTTCGCAGCTTCCCTACGGCGAGATGATCCGCGGTGCCGGCGTGCGCGAAGTGATGCGCGACGTGGTCGCTGAGTGCCTCGCGGTCGCGGCGGCGAGCGGCGTGCGCACCGCGCCCGAGCTGGTCGAGAACGTTTACCGCATTGCCGACTGGATGCCGACCCAGTATTCATCCACCGCGCAGGACCTGCAGCGCGGCCGCCCGACCGAGATTGACCACCTCAACGGCCACGTGGTGCGGCGCGGCGACGCGCTCGGCATCCCGGTGCCGGCCAACCGCGCGCTCTGGGCGCTTGTTAGAATGATCGAGTCGAAAGGAAAACCATCATGAGCAGACACGGACGGGGCGGGCGCTTCGGCGCGATGGTGCTGATCCTGGTGGGGGTGATCGGTCTGCTCGCCAACTTCGGGCTGGTCGAGAAGGAAGTCCTGCGCCAGCTGTGGAAGCTCTGGCCGCTGATTCCGCTCGCGATCGGAATCGGAATCCTGCTGCGTCCACGCTCGGGCGGACAGTAGCTCCGGGAGCGCCCGCTCAGCGGCGCGCGCGCGGCTGACTGGCCAGGCGCTCGAGCACCGGGATGCTGGCCTCGAGCTGCTCGCGCAGGCTTTGCGCGACAGCCCACGGCCCGATCAGGGGCGGAATCCAGAAATCCGGCACGCGGCTGGCCTCGTAGCGCACGTGCGTACGCGTGCCCTGCGCGCTCAGGCGCCAGGTGGTCCAGCCGCTCTTGAAATCACCGCGCCCCGGAACGATGCGGGAGAGGATCGTGCGCGCGTCGGGCTCGACGACGTCCTCGACCTGGACGATCTTCCTGCAGAACAGCAATATGCACGACTCGAGCACGATGCGTACGCGCTCGCCGCGGCCGCCGGGCGCCGCTTGCGCGCTTACCGCGACGATGGCGGGGTTCAGCTCGATTAGATTGGAGTAGTCCGTGAGCACCTGGTACACCCTGCGCGGCAGGGCATCGATCACCGCGTCGAACTTCATCGTGTAGTCTGCGCCGTGGCGCTCGACGACGACGAGTGCGGCCGTCGCGGCGACCGTGCAGGCGGGGTGCAGGGACGCAAGCACCAGCGCGGCCGACGCCGCCATCCGCGCGCAGCCGTGTCGCCGCGTCATGTTCCCGCGAGCAGACGCGCGAGCTCGGGGTCGAAGTCCTGCAGCAGGTTTACGCCGGCGGCCCCGAAGCGCAGCGCGGCGGCGCGCGGCGCGGGGTCGTTGCGGTGCTCGAGCGACCACTGCGCCTGGCGTGCGAGCAACGCTGCGGCGGTGACG
>JBOIFB010000274.1:0-3728 GCA_050741415.1 Burkholderiales bacterium
CGCGTACACCGCGTCGCGCTCGAACGGCAGGCCCGCCATGTCGACCGCGATCAGCGCCTTGCTGCGCGGCCCGAGCGCGGGCTCGATCGCGGCCGGGTCGATGTTGCGCGTCGCGGGGTCGATGTCGACGAACACCGGCCGGGCGCCGGCGCGCAGCACCACGTTCGCGGTCGCGACCCAGGACAGCGGCGTGGTCACCACCTCGTCGCCGGACGAGACGCCCGCGAGCTGGAGCGCGAGCTCGAGCGCTCCGGTGGCCGATGCCAGCGCGCGCACCGGGCGCCCGCCGAAATACTGCGACAGGCGCGCTTCGAAGGCCTTGGCCTGCGCCCCGGTGGTGATCCAGCCCGAGCGCAGCACCTCGGCCACGCCCTCGATCGTCGCCTGGTCGATGCTCGGACGGGTGAAGGGAAGGAAATCGCTCACGGCGTCGCCACCGCGACGCGCCTGGGGTCGCGCGCGAGCAGCCGCATCGGCAGCCCGGCCTGCACCAGGCGGTCGTACTCGGCCGGCGGCATCAGCGCCACCGCCGGGCCATGCCGGCGCCAGGCGCGCGAGAAGTCCTCGACCGTGGGCAGG
This sequence comes from Burkholderiales bacterium, assembly GCA_050741415.1. Classification (GTDB taxonomy): domain Bacteria; phylum Pseudomonadota; class Gammaproteobacteria; order Burkholderiales; family SG8-39; genus DAHVFK01. Next base: position 580 of record JBOIFB010000274.1, read on the forward strand.
TAGTTGCGGTATTCCCAGGTGAGCGAGGTGTCGAGCTCGTCCTTGTAGCCGACCATGATCGCCGTGCGCTTGGCGTAGAAGAGGAAGCTGTGGTCGAACATCTGCACGAAATAGACGTGCTTCGCCGCATCGAGCGCGGGACGGATGCGCTCGACGATCTGGCGCGCCGAGTATACCGGCGCAAGCGACTGGTACGCGACCAGAAGCAGTTGCGTGAGCGCGAAGCCGCCGGCGGCGAGCCAGGCGAGCGCCGCGCCGCGGCGCGCGCGCATTGCGGCCAAAGACGCGATGGCGCCTGCGGCGAACAGCGCCACGCCGGCCACCACCAGCCAGCGCTCGAAGCTCGCGACCATGCCCGGCGGCAGGCTGCCCGACAGGCGCGCGGTGGCAAGCGGCATCAGCGCGGCGAGCGCCGCGCCGCCCAGCGCCGCACACGCGCAGAGCCAGGTCAGGGCGCGCGGCGTGACCCGCAGCAGCCAGTCCGCGAGCAGCATCGCAAGCGCGGGAAAGATCGGCAGGATGTACGGAAACAGCTTGGAGTCCGAGATGGAGAAGAAGACGAACACCAGCACGCTCCAGGCGAGCAGGAAGCGCTGCGGCTGGAACGCGAGCAGCGGGCGGCGGCGCGTCGCCGCGGCGAGCGCGCCGGGCAGGGCGAGTGTCCACGGCACCAGCCCGAGCGCGAGCACCGGCAGGAAGTACCACCACGGCTGGAAGCGGCCGTGCCCCTTGGTCAGGAAGCGCTCGAAATGCTCGTGGATGAAGAAGAAGTGCGCGAACTCCTTGTTCGCGAGCGAGACCGCGATGAACCAGGGCGCGGCGATGGCCAGGAACAGCGCCAGGCCCGCGACAAGCTCGAGCCGCGCGAGCAGGCGCCAGTCGCGCTGCCAGAGCACGTACAGCGCCACCGCGCCCGCAGGCAGCACGATCCCGATCAGGCCTTTGGACAGCACCGCAAGCGCGCACGCCGCCCAGCCGGCGAGCATCCAGCCCCGGCGCCCGCCGGGCGTGGCGCCGTCGTGCTGCGCGAGCGCGAACGCGCTCACCGCGAGCGAGAGGAAGAACGAAACCCCCATGTCGAGCGAAGCGGCGTGGCCCATGAAGACCCACATCAGGCTGCCGCCGAGAATCAGGCCGGTGGCGCGCCCGACCGGAGCGCCGAACAGGCGCGCGGCGGCGAAGGCTGCCGCCAGCACGCCGAGAAATCCGGTCAGCGCGGTCCACAGGCGCGCGCTCCAGGCGCTCTGGCCGAAGGCCTCGAACGCGGCCGCGGTGGCCCAGTACTGCAGCGGCGGCTTCTCGAAGTACTTCAGCCCGTCCAGACGCGGGGTGAGCCAGTCGCCGCTCGCCACCATCTCGCGCGAGATCTCGGCGTAGCGGCCCTCGTCCGGCTTGAACAGGTCGCGCTGGCCGAGCTTGACGAACCAGGCGAAGGCGAAGATGAGCAGCAAGACGGCGGTCGTTGTTTTCATTGAGGTAGTTGTGACGCTCGCGTAAAATTGTATCGCTATGAAGGAATTCGCGCGCATTAAACGTCTGCCGCCCTACGTCTTTAATACCACGCACGAGTGGAAGATGGCGGCGCGCCGGCGCGGCGAGGACGTGATCGACCTGTCGATGGGCAATCCCGACGGACCCACGCCCAGGCATATCGTCGACAAGCTGGTCGAGGCCGCGCAGCGCCAGGACACGCATGGCTACTCGGTATCGAAGGGCATCCCGCGCCTCAGGAAGGCGATCTGCGACTGGTACCTGCGGCGCTACGGGGTCGAATTCGATCCGGACGCGGAGGCGATCGTCAGCATCGGCTCGAAGGAAGGCCTGGCGCACCTGATGCTCGCGACGCTCGATCGCGGCGATACGGTGCTGGTGCCCAACCCGTCGTACCCGATCCACATCTACGGTGCGATCATCGCCGGCGCCGACATCCGCTCGGTGCGCATGACTGAGGGGGTGGATTTCTTCGCCGAGCTGCAGCGCGCGGTCGCCGAGCTGATCCCCAAACCCAAGATGCTGGTGATCGGCTTTCCGTCCAACCCGACCGCGATGTGCGTCGAGCTCGACTTCTTCGAGCGCGTGGTCGCGTTCGCGCGCGAGCACGACATCATGGTGGTGCACGACCTGGCTTACGCCGACATTACCTTCGACGGCTGGAAGGCACCCTCGATCATGCAGGTGCCGGGCGCGCGCGAGGTGGCGGTCGAGTTTTTCACCATGTCCAAGAGCTACAACATGGCCGGCTGGCGCATCGGCTTCATGGTCGGCAACAAGGACCTGGTGCACGCGCTGGCGAGGATCAAGAGCTACCACGACTACGGCAGCTTCACTCCGATCCAGGTCGCCTCGATCGTCGCGCTCGACGGTCCGCAGGACTGCGTCGAGGAGATCCGCCAGATCTACCAGCGGCGGCGCGACGTGATGGTCAAGGGCCTGCACGAGCTGGGCTGGATGGTCACCAACCCGAAGGCCTCGATGTACGTCTGGGCCAGGATCCCCGAGCCCTACCTCGCGCTGGGCTCGCTCGAATTCGCCAAGAAGATGATCGACGAGGCGCGGATCGCGGTCTCGCCCGGGATCGGCTTCGGCGAGCACGGCGACGACCACGTCAGGATCGCGCTGATCGAAAACGAGCACCGCCTGCGCCAGGCATTGCGCGGCGCGCGCGAGATGTTCAAAAAAGATGGTCTGTTGAGAGGGGCAGCGTGAAGCCGATCCACGTCGGCCTGCTCGGCATCGGCACGGTCGGCGGCGGCACCTGGGAGGTGTTGGGGCGCAACGCGCACGAGATCCAGCGCCGCGCCGGGCGCGCGATCCGCATCACGCGCGTGGCCGACAAGGCGCTCGCGCGCGCGCGCTCGATCGTCAAGGCCAAGGCGAAGCTCAGCGCCGATGCGCACGACGTCACGCGCGCCTCGGACATCGACATCGTGGTCGAGCTCATCGGCGGCACCGGCATCGCGCGCGAGCTGGTGCTCGACGCGATCGCGCACGGCAAGCACGTGGTGACCGCGAATAAGGCGCTGCTCGCCCACCACGGCAACGAGATCTTCGCCGCCGCGCAGAAGAAGGGCGTCATGGTGGCGTTCGAAGCCGCGGTCGCGGGCGGCGTACCGATCATCAAGGCGCTGCGCGAAGGGTTGAGCGCGAAC
>JBOIFB010000275.1:0-3725 GCA_050741415.1 Burkholderiales bacterium
GGGCGAGCTGATTCCGGTGGAAGAGGAATCGTACAACCACACCGCGCGCGCCTGCGTCATCGGGCCCGACAACAGGCTCTACATCACCCTCGGGCAGCCGTTCAACGTCACGCCGAAGGAAAAGATCGACCTGTACCGCAAGGTGGGCATGGGCGGCATCGTGTCCTTCAATCGGGACGGGGGCGACCGCCAGGTCATTCTCACCGGGATGCGCAATTCGTCGGGCCTCGACTTCAATCCCAAGGACCACAACCTGTGGTTCACCGACAACCAGGTCGACGGCATGGGGGACGAAATTCCTCCGGGCGAGTTGAACAAAGTGCCGGCGACGAACGGCAAGCTCCATCTGGGCGGCTGGTACGGTTTCCCGTGGTACGGCGGCGGCAGCACGCGCACCGACGAATACAAGAACACGCCGATCCCGAAGGAGCTCGAGGCGAAGTACGTCAAGCCCCAGGTGGAAATGATCGCGCACGCGGCTGACCTGGGAATGATGTTCTACACCGGCAAGATGTTCCCGGCCAAGTATCACAACGCGATCTTCAGCGCGCAGCACGGCTCGTGGAACGCGGTCAAGCCCAGGGGCGCCAGGGTGATGGTGACCTACCTCGACGCCAAGGGCAATGCGATGAAGACCGAGCCGTTTGCCGAAGGCTGGATGAACGAGGAAGGCTTCTATCTCGGCCGGCCGGTCGACGTCAGGCAATACGTCGACGGCTCGATCCTGGTGGCAGACGACAAGGCGGGAGCGATCTACCGCATCTCGTACCAGGGCAAGTAGCGACACTCAACCGGAATCGGGCCGGGCCCTGCGCCCGGCCCGATTTTTTTAGACCAGGGAAATGCGCATCGCAATCGCCGCCGTGCTTCTCAGCCTCGTGCCGGCAAGCCAGCCGCTCGCGCGGGACGCCGCGCCGCCCATGGTGCAGGCGCTGTGCTCGAACTGCCACGGCCTGGACGGCGTCGCCGTGCTGCCGGGCGCCGCCAATCTGAGCGGCCAGCAGCAGGAGTACCTGATCGAACAATTGCGTGCGTTCCGCTCAGGCAAGCGGCAGAATCCGCAGATGAACGTGATCGCGAAGCCGCTCGGCGACCGGGATATCGAGCAGCTCTCGCTGTGGTATTCCTCAATCAAGGTGACCGTGGAGATGCCCAAGTGAAAGCATGCGGCGCGGGCCTGCTTTGCCTCCTGCTCTGCCTGCCGCCGGCCGCAGTGGCGCAGCAGGCCGCCGACGAGGACGCGGTCACCGTCACCGCGACCCGCACCGAGCGCCCCAGCCTCGAGGTGCCGGCATCGATCGACCGGCTGTACGGCGAAGACATCAGCTTCGGGCGGCCCGAGGTGAATCTGTCCGAGTCGCTCGGGCTGGTGCCCGGGATCGTGGCGCAGAACCGGCAGAACTACGCCCAGGACCTGCAGATCTCATCGCGCGGCTTCGGCACGCGCTCGACCTTCGGCATCCGCGGCCTGACCGTGCTGGTGGACGGCATCCCCGCCAGCATGCCCGACGGCCAGGGCCAGGTGTCCAACATCGACCTCGGGTCGGCCGACCGCATCGAGGTGCTGCGCGGACCGTTCGCGGTCATGTACGGCAACGCCTCGGGCGGCGTGATCAACGTGTTCACCAAGGACGGATCGGCCGAGCAGGGCGCCGAGGGACGCGTCGAGGCCGGCGCGTTCGGCATGAGGCGCGAATCGCTCGAGGCCGGCATGCGCCACGGCAACTTGGACTGGCTCGCGAGCGGCGCGCACTTCGAGACCGACGGCTACCGCGACCACAGCGCCGCCAAGCGCGACCAGGCCAACGCCAAGCTGCGCTTCGGGCTGGGCGGCGACACCACGTTCACGCTGATCGCCAACGCTTTCGACAGCCCGAACACCCAGGATCCGCTCGGCCTGACGCGCGCGGAGGTCGCGGCGGACCCGCGCCAGGCCGAATCCAAGGCGACCACCTTCAACACGCGCAAGAGCGTGCGCCAGAACCAGGGCGGCGGAACGCTTGAACATCGCTTCGGCGACAACACGCTGACCGCGAACGTCTACGCGGGGCAGCGCAACGTCAACCAGTTCCTGTCCTTTACTACCAACGGCGTGGTGGACCTCGCCACCAGCTACTCGGGCGGCGGCCTGCGCCTGACGCACGACGGCGCATTGGCGGGCCGGCCGCTCACCCTGACGGTCGGTGGCGAATACCAGAGCATGGACCAGCGGCGCAAGGGCTTCGACAACAACTCCGGCGTCGAGGGAACATTGCGGCGCGACGAGGACGACACCGTAAGGAGCAGCGCGGTGTACGCTGAGGCCGAGTGGCACTTCGCCCCGAAGTGGATCGCGCTCGCCGGCGTGCGCACGAACCAGGTTTCGTTCGGCTCGACCGACTATTACATCACGGCCACCAACCCCGACGACAGCGGCAGTCGCGACTTCAACGCCACCACACCCGTGATCGGCATCCTCTACCGCCTCGCCCCCGCGACCAGCCTGTACGCGAACTACGGGCAGGGCTTCGAGACCCCGACCTTCTCGGAGATGGCATACCAGTCGTCGAGCGGCGCGGCGGGGCTGAATTTTTCGCTCGAACCGGCCAAGAGCCGCAATGCAGAGGTCGGGATCAAGACCCTGGTCGGGACCAGCCTGCGCCTGAACGCCGCGCTGTACGACGTCGAGACGCGCGACGAGATCGTGGTCAACACAAACTCGAACGGGCGCGCGACCTACAAGAACGCCGGCAAGACGCGCCGCCAGGGCATCGAGCTCGGCGCCAGCGCCACACTGCCGTTCAACATCGAGGCCTCGCTCGCCTGGACCGTGCTCGACACAAAGATTCTCGAGCCCTACACCAGCTTCAGCGGCACCGTCGCCGCAGGCAACGTCCTGCCCGGCGTGCCGCGCGCGAGCCTGTACGGCGCGCTGCGCTGGCGCCACGTGCCGAGCGGCTTCACCGCCGAGCTCGAGGCGCAGCACCGCTCGCGGATCGCGGTGAACGACATCAACTCGGAGTTTGCCGACGGCTACACGGTGGCCAACCTCGTGCTGGCCTTCGCGCAGCGCGCCAACCACTGGCAGCTGTCGGAGTTCCTGCGCGTGGACAACCTCGCCGACAAGCAGTACGTCGGCTCGGTGATCGTCAATGCATCGACCTCCGCCTACTACGAGCCCGCGCCCGGCCGCAATTCCACCATCGGCGTGCAGGCGAAGTACGCGTTCTAGTCTCAGTTGTAGTACAGGCCGCCGTTGACCGCCACGGTCTGACCGGTCACGTAGGCGTTGCCGGCCAGCATCACCACCACCGCCGCGACTTCGTCGCCGGTGCCCAGGCGCCCGAGCGGGATTCTCGCCTCCGCCTCGGCGCGGTGCGGCGCGGTCATGTCGCTTTCGATCAGCGACGGCGCGACCGCGTTCACCGTCACGCCGTGCTTGACCAGGCGCGCGGCGTAGCCTCGCGTGAGCCCCTCCATGCCGGCCTTGGACGCGTTGTAGTGCGCCCCGATCATGCCCGCGCCGCGCGCGGCGCCGGAGGAGATGTTGACGATCCGGCCCCAGCGCCGCTCGCGCATGCCGCGCCACACCGCCTGGACGCAAAGAAAGGCCGATTTCAGGTTGACCGCGATCGTGCGGTCGAAATCGGCTTCGGTCAGCTCTTCCAGCCCGCGCCGCAGCGCGATGCCGGCGTTGTTGACCAGGATGTCGACCGGCCCGAGCATCGACTCGACCGCCGCGACCA
>JBOIFB010000276.1:0-3718 GCA_050741415.1 Burkholderiales bacterium
AATAAAGCGCATCCTCGTACAGCCGCTCGACGAAGGCCGAAAACGGCAGGATGTCGGCGCTCTCCCACACCGGAAGGCCCTTGTCCGCCTGCCCGGCGTCGAACTCGCGCGCGAGCTCCTGCGCCAGGCGCCGGTTCGGGGTCACGACCGTAAGCTTCGCCGCCTGCCCTTCCGCGAGGCGAGCGAACAGCGCTGACCTTTCGATTGCGGCTCGGACCATGCCGCCGGATAATAAGCCATGCACGCGAGCCACGCGCTGCAACTCGTGCGAGCCCAGTTCGCGCTCGATACCGGCTTCCGAAGGAAAGATCTCCGCATGCACATGATGCCGCGCACACCGGTTCCGCCGCTCGAGGTCGACACGCTCGAGCGCGGGCGCTGGAAGCTCTCCGAACGCAAGCCGCAGAACTTCAGCATGCTGGTGTTCTACCGCGGGCTGCACTGCCCGATCTGCCACAAGTACACGAGCGAGCTGAACGGCATGATCGGCGAGTTCGAAAAGCGCGGGGTCGACACGCTCGTGCTCTCCTCCGACGGCCGCGAGCGCGCGCAGGAAACGAAAGCCAAGTGGGGCCTGGGCGCGCTCGAGATCGGCTACGGGCTGGCGCTGGACAAGGCGCGCGAGTGGGGCCTGTACATCTCGAGCGGCCGCGGCAAGACCTCGGCCGGGGTCGAGGAGCCGGCGCTGTTCTCCGAGCCGGGGCTGTTCCTGGTGCGCCCCGACGGCACGCTGTACTGGGGCAACTGGAGCACCATGCCGTTCGCGCGGCCGCACTTCCCCGAGATCCTCGGCGCGATCGATTTCGCACTGGCGAAGAACTATCCCGCGCGGGGCGAGGCTTGACGCTGAAGCTCTGGGACCTCGCCGCCGCCGAGGACGAGCGGCGCTTCTCGCCCAACTGCTGGCGCGTCAAGATGGCGCTCAGGCACAAGGGCCTCGAGGCTGAGGAAATTCCGTGGCGCTTCACCGAGAAGGACGCGATCGCGTTCTCGGGCCAGAAGCTGGTGCCGGTGATCGTCGACGGCGAGCGCGAGGTGCACGACAGCTGGGCGATCGTCGCCTACCTCGATCAGGCCTATCCCGACCGCCCGCGGCTGGTGAGCGGCGACGAGGCGCGCGGCCTGACGCACTTCTTCAAGTTCTGGGTCGAGCGCAACATCCACCCGGCCGTGCTGAAGGTGATCGTGGTCGACCTGTTCAACCAGTTGCACGAGAAGGACCGGGCGTACTTCCGCGAGTCGCGCGAGAAGCGCTTCGGCAGGACGCTGGAGGAATTCGGCGCCGACCGCAACGGCGGCCTGGTCGCGCTGCGCGGCGCGCTCGAGCCGCTGCGCCCGGTGCTGGTCGAGCAGCCCTTCGTTGCCGGGCGCGCGCCCGGCCTCGCCGACTACATCCTGTTCGGCGCCTTCCAGTGGGCGCGCGCGGTCTCGCCGATCCGCCTGCTCGAGCCCGACGACCCGGTCTACGCCTGGCGCGAGCGGGTGATGGACCTCTTCGGCGGCTACGCCCGGCAAGCCAAGGGCTACCCGGTGTGGGCCTGACGGATGGCCTCGCCTGAGTACGCGCGCGCCAACGCGCACCGCGAGCGCGGGCTGGGAAAGCATGTCATCATCGCCGCGAGCGAAACCTACTCCAAGCTCAATCCATGACCTCCTGGCCGCCGCGCTTCTCGATTCTGCGCAAGGAAGAAGCCCTCGACCCCGCGCGCGCGCGGCAGCGGACCGTGAACCGGCTGCGCCTGTTCCTGGGCGGCGTCGCGCTCGCCTTCTATCTGGAAAGCTTCATCGCCTTCCTCGACCCGGGCGGCCTGCATACCGCCTACCTGGACTGGCTGTTGCGGCTCGGTTCGGAGCTCATCGGCCCGCTCGGGGACGGTATCCTGCTGTTCGCGGTCGGAACCGTGCTCGTGCTCGCCGCGCTGGTCATCTGACGGCGGGAAGCTGACGCTGAAGGTCAGGACTTTTGCGCCGCAGCATTGACGCGCGTATAGTGCGCCGCGTCGATCGGCCCTACCGCGAGGTCGTATGGCCCAAGCTACCGCGCAGGACTACGCCGGCAAATCGTCGCTCGCCGGCCTCACGCTCGCCGCCCTCGGCATCGTCTATGGCGACATCGGCACCAGCCCGCTGTATGCCTTCAAGGAAGCCTTCAGCGGCTCGCACGGGCTCGCGCTGAACGAGCCCAACGTGCTCGCGGTGCTGTCGATGATGTTCTGGTCGGTGACGCTGATCGTTTCGCTCAAGTACGTCACGGTCGTGCTGCGTTTCGACAATGGCGGCGAGGGCGGGATTCTCGCGCTGCTCGCGCTCGCCGCGCGTCTGACCCGCGCGCGCCCGCGCCTGGCGTGGACCGTGGCAACGCTGGGCGTGTTCGGGGCATCGCTGTTCTACGGCGACGCAATCCTCACGCCCGCGATCTCGGTGCTTTCCGCGGTCGAAGGGATCTCGGTCGTGACACCTGCGTTCGAGCACTGGATCGTACCGCTCACGATCGCGATCCTGATCGGGCTGTTCGCGATCCAGGCGCGCGGCACCGGCGCGGTGGGCAGGCTGTTCGGGCCGATCACCGTGCTGTGGTTCGGTGCGCTCGCCGCGCTCGGTGCAGTCTCGATCGCGCAGACCCCGTCGGTGCTCGCGGCGCTCGATCCGCGCTACGCGCTCGGCTTCGCCGTGCACGCGCCCGGGCTCACCTTCCTCGTGCTCGGCGCGGTGTTCCTCGCCATCACCGGGGCGGAAGCGCTGTACGCCGACATGGGCCACTTCGGGCCCGCGCCGATCCGGCTCGCCTGGTTCGGGCTCGTGTTTCCCGCGCTGATGATCAACTACTTCGGCCAGGGCGCGCTCGCCCTGCGCGATCCCGCGGCGCTGCAGAACCCGTTCTATCTGCTCGCTCCCGCAATGCTGCTCGCGCCGCTCGTGGTGCTCGCCACCGCGGCCACCGTGATCGCCTCGCAGGCGACCATTTCGGGCGCGTTCTCGGTCACGCAGCAGGCGGCGCGCCTGGGCTACCTGCCGCGCGTGACGACGCGCCACACGTCGGCGACCGAGCGCGGGCAGATCTACGTCCCGCCGGTGAACTGGACCATGCTCGTGCTGGTCGTGCTGGTGGTGCTCGGCTTCCGCTCGTCGAGCGCGATCGCTTCGGCCTACGGCATCGCAGTGTCGGGCACCATGGTGCTCACCACCGCGCTCGTGGTCATCGTGGCGATGTCGCGGCCCGCGCGCCCGAACCCGCTGTTCATTGCCGGGCTGGTGCTGGTGGGACTGGTGGAAGCCGTGTTCTTTGCCGCGAACTCGACCAAGATCCTCGAGGGGGGCTGGTTTCCGCTCGCCTGCGGACTCGCGCTGTTCGCCGCGCTGACGACCTGGAAGCGCGGCCGGGCCGTGATCGCCGCGCACCTCGCCGCGAGGCGCGTCCCTCTCGAGCGCCTTGCCGAGATCTGCGACCCGCGCACGCCGCGCGTGCCCGGGACCGCGATCTACCTGTCGGCCGATCCGGAGGCAGTGCCGACCGTGATGCTGCACAACCTCAAGCACAACAAGGTACTGCACGAGCGGATCGTGTTCCTGACCATCGCAGACGCCGAGTCGCCGCGCGTGTCCGAGGCCGAGCGCACCCAGCTGCGCGTGCTCGAGCGCGGCCGCATCTACCAGGCGACGCTGCGCTACGGCTTCATGCAGGAGCCCGACGTGCCCGCAGGCCTGCGGCGGCTGCGAG
>JBOIFB010000277.1:0-3689 GCA_050741415.1 Burkholderiales bacterium
CCTCCGATTCGGCCAGTTCCCCTAAGCGGCGGTAGCCCTGCACCATGTCGGCGACCGAGTACACGATGGGAAACGGCCGCACCTGCTCCATGTTGGCGTAGAAGTGGCTGGCGTCCGACGCAAGCACCAGCCAGCCGCGACGCGTTTCCGCGCGCACCACCTGCAGACCCTTGGTGTGCCCGCCGATAAGGTGGACCGATACGCCGGGGAAAAGCTCCGCATCGCCGTCGTGAAAGTGCACCCGGCCACGGTAGGCGTTGCGCACCATGCCGACCACGTCCTCGACCTCGAACGCGCCGCTGAACACCGAATGAGACATATGGCGGCCGGTAGCGTAGCTCAGCTCGTCGTCCTGCAGGTGAAAGGTCGCGGCGGGGAAGAGATCGAAATTGCCGACATGGTCGTAGTGCAGGTGCGTGATCACGACGTCGCGCACCGCCGCCGCTTCCACTCCCAGCATTCGCAAGCCTTCGGTCGGGCAGCGCAGGTGGTTGCGCCCGCGGCGCGTGGCGGTCGCGGCGGAGAAACCGGTGTCGACCACCAGTGTTCGCTCGCCGTTGCGCACCAGCCAGACGAAATAGTCGAGCGGCATGGGCCCGTCGTGCGGATCTCCACCGATGAAATTCTCGCCGGCATTGCGTGCGTGATGTGCATACTTGATTGCGTACACTTCATAGACTCGGTTCTCCGGCATGGCTTGCCTCAGGCGAGAGTGATGCGCGCGAACTTGCGCTTGCCGACCTGCGCCACGACGGTTTCGCCGCGCGCAATTCGAAGCCCCTTGTCCGCCAGCCGCTGGCCGCCGAGCTTGACCCCTCCCTGCTCGATCATGCGCAGTGCCTCGGATACGCTCGCCACGAGCCCGGCCTGCTTCAGCAGCTGGGGCACTACCAGGCCGTCGTCGCCGGCCGTCAGCGTCACCTGCGGCATGTCCTGCGGCAGAACGCCGTGGCGAAAGCGCTGCTCGAACTCCGCCTGCGCGTTCTCCGCCGCCCCGCTATCGTGGAAGCGCGCCACGATCTCCCGCGCAAGAAGTACCTTGATATCGCGCGGGTTGCGGCCGCTCGTCACCTCATCCCGCCACTTGCGTACGGTGTGCATCGGTTCGAAGGACAGCAGCTCTATGTAGCGCCACATCAGCTGGTCGGAGATCGACATCAGCTTGCCGAACATCTCTCCGGCCGACTCTGCGATGCCGACATAGTTGCCCAGGGACTTGGACATCTTATTGACGCCGTCCAGCCCTTCCAGCAGCGGCATGGTAACGATGCACTGCGGTTCCTGGCCAAAGTCCTTCTGCAATTCGCGTCCCACCAGAAGGTTGAATTTCTGGTCGGTACCGCCGAGCTCGACGTCCGATTTCATCGCCACCGAGTCGTAGCCCTGCATCAACGGATAAAGGAATTCGTGGATCGCGATGGGTTGGTTGCTCCGCAAGCGCCTGCCGAAGTCGTCGCGCTCGAGCATGCGCGCGACTGTATAGCGCGCCGCCAGGCGGATCATGCCCTCAGCCCCGAGCTTGTCGGACCAGGCCGAGTTGAACAGTATTTCGGTCTGCTCGGGGTCCAGTATCTTGAATACCTGGTCACGGTAAGTCGCCGCGTTGCGAAGAATTTCCTCGCGCGTGAGCGGCGGACGCGTCTGGTTCTTTCCCGTCGGATCGCCGATCATTCCGGTGAAATCTCCAATCAGGAACTGCACCTGGTGCCCGAGCTGCTGAAAATGACGCAGCTTATTGATCACCACGGTGTGCCCCAAGTGCAGGTCGGGCGCCGTCGGATCGAGACCTAGCTTGACCCGCAGCTTGCGCCCCGAAGCAAGCTTATGGGCGAGCTCCTCCTCGACGAGCAATTCGTCGCAGCCGCGTTTTATAAGCTCTATTGCCTGCGCAATTTGGGTCATCTCCGCGCGCCGGATGAGTCTTTGTCTGTTTGCCTGCCTGGCAAAGTTTGTTACACTGCGCCAGCCTCGAAATAACGCCGGCAGACGCCTGAAAGAACACGGATTTTAGCCGGAAAAACGGAGTCCGATCGAAATCGTGAATACCGCATCATGGTTTCCTCGTCCAGGCAGCGCACGCGTCGCCGTGCTTCTTGTGCTTGCCTTGTCTGGAATAGTGGCTGCGTTTGCCACGATTGCGCCAGCGACAGAGCCGGCGCCGCTACCGGGAAAAGCGATTCTGGAAGCGATCGTCATCCCGCACGACGCTTTGGTCGCGTCTCCTCTCGCGTACTTACACGAAGCGCGCTTCGAGCGCGGCGAAACCCTGGGGGACTTGCTCGGCAAGCTCGGTGTCGAGGATTCGGAAGCGAGTCGCTTGGCGAAGCTTGGCACGCTCCAGCTCCTGCGCCCGGGCACGGTCGTCACCACTCGGGTCGCGGCGGCAGGAGAGTTGGTTCGCATGAGCTACCTGATCGGGCGGGATACACTCAGGAGCATCGTTCCCCACGAAAAGGGCTTTCGGATCGGCGACGCACCGGCGAGCTTCGAGACAGTCACGCTCGTCAAGTCCGCCGACATAAGGTCGTCGCTGTTCGAGGCCGCGGACGCTGGGGGTGTCCCCGACAGTGTCGCCATTCAGTTGGCCGACGTATTCGGCGGCGACATCGACTTCTATCGCGACCTGCGCAATGGCGACCGGTTTTCAGTGGTTTACGAAATGCAGTACTTTGGCGGGCGGCCGGTGCGTTCGGGGCGGGTCATAGCCGCCGAGTTCGTGAACAAGGGTAAGACCTTCCGCGCACTTTATTACGTAGACGCGAACGGCAAGGGCGGCTACTACGCCCCCGACGGCCAGAGCCTGCGCAAGGCGTTCCTGCGCGCACCGCTGGAGTTCTCGCGCATCAGCTCGCGATTCGGTATGCGCAAGCACCCGTTCCTTCACACCTGGCGTCAGCACAAGGGCGTCGACTATGCCGCGCCGCTAGGCACACGGGTACGCGCCACGGCCGACGGCGTGGTCGACTTCGCGGGACGCAAGGGCGGTTACGGTAACGTCATAATCCTGCGCAATGGCGGCCGCTACAGCACGGTATACGGCCACCTGAGGGGCTTCGCGCGCGGCATTCACCGCGGCGCGCGGGTCGAGCAAGGAGAGATTATCGGCTTCGTCGGCCAAACCGGCTGGGCAACGGGGCCACACCTGCACTACGAGTTCCGCATCGCGGGAGTCGCGCGCAACCCGCTCGCGGTCGCGTTGCCGGCGGCCGTTCCGGTCCCTGCGCAGGAGCTTCCTGCGTTCCGGCGCTACGCCCAACCGCTCATTGCGCAACTCGATCTTCTCTCCGCCAGCACTGTCGCGTTGCTCGAGTAGCGCCTCCGCCGGAGGCCCGGGAACATCGTGCCCAGCCTCTATATCGGCCTCATGTCGGGCACCAGCCTTGACGGGGTCGATGCAGCAGTAACCGACCTGTGCGCAACGAACGTGCGAGTCCTGGCCGGCGTTCATGTTCCTTTCGATTCGAGGCTGCGCGCCGATCTGCTTGCGCTGAATACGCCGGGGCAGGATGAAATTCATCGCGCCGCCCTGCTAGGCAATGAGCTGGCGCGATGCTACGCGGCGGCGGTCAATGCGGTCCTCGCTCGCGCCGGCGTTTCCGCGCAGGATGTCATTGCGATCGGGTGCCACGGGCAGACCGTGCGCCACCGTCCGGCGCTCGGCTACACGGTGCAAATCGGCAATCCTGCGC
>JBOIFB010000278.1:0-3675 GCA_050741415.1 Burkholderiales bacterium
CGCTGGCGGGGATCGTCTACCAGGGCGTGGTGATTGCCGGCCTCGCCTTCACGGTCAACTTCACGCTCATCCGGCGCTACACGCCGAGCGTGATCATCAGCTTCAACTTCATCGCCCCGGTCGTCGGCGTGCTGCTCGGCGCGTCGATCCTGGGCGAACCGGTGACCGCCGGCCTGATCGGCGGCATGCTGCTCGTCGCAGTCGGGCTGCTGCTGATCGTGCGCCGCTGAGGCTCAGGGCCGTACGCCGTAGCGCGTGGAGTTCTGATGCACCGCGCCCGCCACGCCGAAAACCTTCCTCACCAGCACCGTATGGGACTCGATTCTCGCAGACGTCTACAATGCGCTCCGGGGAAAATGATCGCCGAGGACCAGGAGGCCGCGCTGTTGCGCACAGGAGAGAGCCCATGACCGATTTGTCGAATCCGAAGGTCGAATCGCTGCGCAGCCGCGTGAGCGGAGAAGAGTGGCAGGCGCGCATCGACCTCGCGGCCTGCTACCGCCTGGTGGCGCTGCACGCCATGAACGACCTGGTCTACAACCACGTCACCGCACGCGTGCCGGGCGAGGAAGGGCATTTCCTGATCAATCCCTACGGCTACGCCTACGAGGAGATTACCGCCTCGAGCCTGGTCAAGATCGACTTCGAAGGCAGTGTGGTGCTCGACTCCGGCACCGGCTGCGGCATCAACCAGGCGGGCTTCGTCATCCACAGCGCGGTGCACCGCGCCCGCGCCGACGTCGGCTGCGTGATCCACACGCATTCGCCCGCCGGCATGGCGATCTCGGCGCTCAAGTGCGGCCTGCTGCCGCTCACCCAGAACGCGATGTTCTTCGGCGCGCTCGGCTACCATGAGTACGAGGGGCCCGCGCTCGACCTCGCCGAGCAGGCGCGGCTGGTGCGCGACCTGGGTGATGCGCCGGCGATGATCCTGCGCAACCACGGCCTGCTCTCGGTCGGGACGACCGTGTGCGAGGCCTTCGTGACGATGCACTGGCTCGAGCGCGCCTGCCAGGCCCAGCTGCAGGCGATGGCCTGCAATGCGGAGCTCAAGCTGCCCGGCGCGGACGTGGTGCGGCTCACCAACGAGCGCTACAAGCCGGGCCAGCGGCGCAGCATCACCGAGCTCGAGTGGCCCGCGCTGCTGCGCATGCTCGACCGGCGCGACCCGTCGTTCCGCCTGTGAAGCTGCTCGAGGAAAAGGTCGTCGTCGTCACCGGCGCGGGCGGCGGCATCGGGCGCGACTTCGCACTCGCCATGGCCGCCGAAGGGGCGAAGGTGGTCGTCAACGACCTCGGTGCTTCGGTCTCGGGCGAGGGCAAGGACGCCGGCCCGGCGCAGAAAGTGGCCGACGAGATCAAGGCCAAGGGCGGCGCCGCGGTGGCGAGCAGCGACAGCGTGGCCGAGTGGGAGTCGGCCAACCGCATCGTCAAGGCCGCGCTCGACGCCTTCGGCCGCATCGACTGCGTGGTCAACAACGCCGGCATCCTGCGCGACCGCTTCTTCTTCAACATGTCGGTCGAGGAATGGAAGGCGGTCATCGACGTGCACCTGAACGGCTCGTTCTACGTCGCGCGCGCCGCGGCGCCCTACTTCAAGAGCCAGAATTCGGGCAGCTACGTCAACATGACCTCGACCTCGGGCCTGATCGGCAACTTCGGCCAGGCCAACTACTCGGCGGCCAAGCTCGGCATCGTCGGGCTGTCCAAGTCGATGGCGCTCGACATGGCGAAGTACAAGGTGCGCTCGAACTGCATCGCACCGTTCGCCTGGAGCCGCATGATCGGCACCATTCCGGCCGAGACGACCGAGCAGAAGGCGCGGGTCGAGAAGCTCAAGAGCATGGAGACCGCGAAGATCGCGCCGCTGGCGGTTTACCTCGCGAGCGACCTCGCGGCCGAGGTAAGCGGCCAGATCTTCGGCGTGCGCGCCAACGAGCTGTTCCTGTTCTCCCAGAACCGGCCGCTGCGCAGCGTGCACCGCGCCGGCGGCTGGACCGCGCAGGCGATCGCCGAGCAGGCGATGCCCGCCATGCGCGCCCACTTCTATTCCCTCGACCGGTCGCAGGACGTGTTCTCCTGGGACCCGATCTGACGCCGGCCATGAAGAAGAAAGTGCTCATGGTGCAGGGCCTGCACCCGGAGGGCGTCAAGCTGCTCGCGGCGCGCGGCGATCTCGAGCCGGTCGTCCTCATGTCCGACGTCGAAGCCGAGATCGCGGCCGCGGCGCGCGACGCGAGCGCGATCACCGTGCGCAGCGCGCAGATCACGCGCGGCGTGATCGAGGCCGCGCCCAAGCTCGAGCTGGTGGCGCGCCACGGCGTCGGCTACGACACGGTGGACATCGCGGCGCTCAGCGCGCGCGGCATCCCGCTCGCGATCTCGGCCCACGCCAACATGGTGCCGGTGGCCGAGCACGTGATGTTCATGCTGCTCGCGCTGTTCAAGGAAGCGGCCTATTACGAGGCCCTCACCCGCGGCGCGGACTGGGGCAGCCGCTGGAACGTCAAGGCGAACGACCTGGCCGGCAAGGAGCTGCTGATCGTCGGCTTCGGCCGCACCGGCTCGCGTGTGGCCAGGCGCGCGCTCGCGTTCGACATGAAGGTGCACGCCTGCGACCCCTACCTCGACCAGGGGCTGATCCGCCAGGCCGGCTGCGCGCCGGTGGCGGATTTCCGCGCCGTGCTGCCGCGCATGGACGCGGTGAGCGTCAACTGCTCCCTGAGCGCCGAGACGCGGCACATGTTCTCGACGGACGAACTCGGCGCGATGAAGCCCGGTGCGGTGATCGTCAACTGCGCGCGCGGCGGGATCGTACACGAAGCGGCGCTGATCAAGGCGCTCACCGCGGGCAAGCTGCGCGGTGCCGGACTGGACGTGTTCGAGAGCGAGCCCAGCCCGGGGTCGAATCCGCTGTTCAAGCTGAAGAACGTCATCGTCTCGCCGCACATCGCCGGAGTGACGGTCGAGTCGACCATCCGCATGTCGGCCCAGACCGCGCAGAACGTGCTCGACTGCTTCGACGGCAGGCTCGACCCGGCGGTGGTGGTCAACCAGGACGTGCTGGAGCCTGCCCGATGAGCCCGATCGCGCGCGAAGTCGCGCGGCGGCGCACGTTCGCCATCATCTCCCACCCGGACGCAGGCAAGACCACGCTGACCGAGAAGCTGCTCCTGTACGCCGGCGCGATCCACATCGCCGGCAGCGTCAAGGCGCGCAAGGCGACCCGCCACGCGACCTCGGACTGGATGGAAATCGAAAAGCAGCGCGGCATTTCGGTCGCTTCGTCGGTGATGCAGGTCGAGTACCGCGGCTGCGTCATCAACCTGCTCGACACGCCGGGGCACCAGGATTTCTCGGAGGACACCTACCGCGTGCTGACCGCGGTCGACGCGGCGCTGATGGTGATCGACGGCGGCAAGGGCATCGAGCCGCAGACTCTGCGCCTGATCGAGGTCTGCCGCGCGCGCAGCACGCCGATCGTCACTTTCGTCAACAAGCTCGACCGCGAGGGCCGCCCGCCGCTCGAGCTGCTGGGCGAGATCGAGTCGGTGCTCGGCATGTCGGCGGTGCCCTTCACCTGGCCGGTCGGGATGGGGCGCGACTTCCGCGGCGTGCTCGACTTGCGCGCGCGGCGGGTGCGCCTGTTCACGCCCGGCCTCGATCGCCTTAACGG
>JBOIFB010000279.1:0-3662 GCA_050741415.1 Burkholderiales bacterium
GCGCTGCTGCCGGCCAGCGTGCGCCGCGCGCGCGCGCAGGGCCGGCCGCGCTCGGGTTCGCTGCGCGACGTGCGGCACGTGGTGATCCTGACGCAGGAGAACCGATCCTTCGATCACTATTTCGGCACCCTGGCGGGCGTGCGCGGCTTCGGCGACCCGGACGCGCTGCGCCTGCCCGACGACCGCCCGGTGTTCTACCAGCCCGACGCGCAGAATCCGGACGGCTATCTGCTGCCCTTCCATCTGGATACGCGCATCAGCAGCGCGCAGAAGGTGCCCTCGACCAGCCACGCCTGGGCGGTCCAGCACGAGGCCTGGAACGGCGGCCGCATGGACCGCTGGCTGGCTGCGCATCGCAAGGCCGACGGCGCGCGCGCGCCCTACGTAATGGGCCACTACGAGCGCGCGGACATTCCGTTTCATTTCGCACTCGCCGAGGCGTTCACGGTCTGCGACGCCTACCACTGCTCGCTGATGGGGCCGACCTACCCGAACCGCATGTACCTGGTGAGCGGCACGATCGACCCCGACGGCCGCGGCGGGGGACCGATCGTGTCCAACAAGGTGCCCTGGGAGGGCTATACCTGGACCACCTATGCCGAACGCCTGGAGGCGGCCGGCGTGAGCTGGAAGGTGTACCAGCAGCAAGACAACTACCACTGCAACATGCTGGAGAACTTCAAGGCCTTCCGGCAAGCCGCGGCCGGATCGCCGCTGCATGCCAAGGGGGTAGTGCGCGGCGAGGAAGGCGAGTTCGAGCGCGATGCGAAGAGCGGCCGGCTGCCCACGGTGTCCTGGATCATCCCCACCAGCTACCAGTCCGAGCACCCGGCCTACATGCCCGCCGACGGGGCGGCGTTCATCGCGAGCAAGATCGGCGCGATCGCGGCGAACCCGGAGTTGTGGGCGAAGACCGCGTTCATCCTCAACTACGATGAGAACGACGGCATCTTCGACCATGTCGCGCCCCCGGTTCCGCCGCCCGGAACACCCGGAGAGTTCGTCAACGGGCTGCCGATCGGCGCCGGGTTCCGCGTGCCCTGCATCCTGGTCTCGCCCTGGAGCACCGGCGGCTGGGTATGCAGCGAGCCGTTCGATCACACCTCGGTGCTGCAGTTCCTGGAGCGGATCACGGGCGTGCGCGAGCCGAACATCAGCGCCTGGCGCAGAAGCAGCTTCGGCGACCTGACCGCGGCGTTCCGCTTCGGCGATGCCAAGGCACCGGCGCTGGCGCTGCCGGACACCGGCGCCGCGCTCGCGCTCGCCAGGGACGCGGCCGACCGGCTGCCGCTACCGTCGATCCCCGCCGCCGATCAGCACCCGCCCGCCCAGGAACTAGGCCCGCCGCGCAAGCGCAGCGCGCGCGATCGGACCTGACTCGTCGCCGCGCGGCGACGTATTCGGCGCGAACTCGTGCGCCTGCTCCAGCGTCGTCCCGGCCGGCTTATCCACAGTATCTGTGGACAAAGCTGTGAATTACCGCTGAATGAAACGACTCTGCACCTGAGAGACGCCGCTCGGTCCGCCGCGATTAGAAATTAGGCGGAAGAATTCCGAGTTGAAATAACCTCTTGCACGAGAGAATCGGTTTCCGCGGCCTGAATTGCTCGCGTCGTGCCGATCGTCGATCGGGGACTCGGCCGGTCGGGGGGCGAGGCAAGCGGCTACTTCGACGGCACCTTCTTCTGCTGCTTCTTCTGTTTGCGCAGCCTGTCCTTGATCGTTTGCTTGCGCCTGCGATTCTGAAGATTGCGATTGGTCGATCTGCCCATGGCGCTTGCCCCTACGCGGCGGCTTTGTACACAGCGTCGTGCTCGCGCGCGTGCGCGGTCACCTTGAGACCGATTTCCTGGCCTGCGCCGGCTTCCGTCGCGGGCTGATGCTCGATCTGCATCGATTCGACGCGCTGGCGGAAGTCGCTGGTGTGGCCCACGACGTGAATCGTGTCGCCCACCCGCAGGCTGCCCGACTCGACGCGCACCGCCGCGACCGAAATATCTCCGTAATAGTGCGTCACGCTCCCGATCCGCTCCTCGCCTGCGAGGGGCGCGGGACCTGGCGCGGCCGGCGGTTTGGCCAGCTTGGGCCGCTTCTTCCTCACGACCACCTTCTTCGCGACAGGCTTCTTCGCGACAGGCTTCTTCGCGACAGGCTTCTTCGCGACTGGCTTCCTCGCGACTGGCTTCTTCGCGACCACCTTTTTCGCGACCGTCTTCTTTATGGCTCGGACCTTTTTGTGCGCGACGGGTCTCTTCCGCGGCGCCTTGTTCCGCTTCGCTTTAGATTTCTTTCTGGCAGCCATAAGCGTTACCCCCTGTTCGGGTTTGTAGGTGCTGGAGCCTTGCCCGGCGATAGATTACTCCTGTGCCCCGAACTGGCAAGCGACTTTCAGACCGGGCAGGCGTGGTACCTCACTCGACGTCCAAGTCAAGGGCCATGCGTGTGGTGAATGTCCGGAAAATGATGGTGGCGGTGCGTCATTGCCTCGTGTCGATGTCGGTGAGTGTGCGGCTCCTGCCCGTCCCACGAGAATGTGTGCGCGTGCCGATGATGCTCATCGTGAGTGTGCGGATGCGTATGCTCCATGGGTTCGTGAACGTGGTCGTGCTCATGCCGCTCGGTCAAGTGCAGCCAGACTCCGACGCCCATCAGTCCTGCGGCAATGACGACCGCCGGCGCAACCGGTTCGCCGAAGACCGTGGTGGCGATCGCCGCGCCGATGAACGGCGCAGTCGAGAAATAGGCGCCCGTGCGTGCCGCTCCCAGTCCGCGCATTGCAAGAATGAACAGCACGAAGCTCAAGCCGTAGCCGAGCAACCCCACCAACATCGCGGCAGGAGCCGCGCTCCAGTTCGCGGATGATGAATCGAACAACACATAAAGGCCCGCATTCACGCCTCCCGCAACCAGCCCTTTGAGCGCGCCGAGAAACATCGCGTCGGCAGCCGACACCTTGCGCATCAGGTTGTTGTCGATCGCCCAGCACAGGCAAGCACCCGCGATCGCCATCGAGCCCTGCCAGCGACCGTGCAGCGGCCCGCCGAAGGGCCACGAGAGCACCACGCCGCCCGCGAAGATCAGGAACATTCCGGCGACGATGCGGCGATCCGCGTTCTCGCGGAAGGCGAGCCAGGCCAGCAGTGCCGTCAGCACGGCCTCGAGGTTGAGCAGGAGTGACGCGCTCGATGCGGTCGTGCGCGCGAGACCGAACATCAGCAACACGGGACCGACCACGCCGCCCAGAAAAATTGCAGCGGACAGCCATGGCCAATCGCTTGATCGCAAATGCGGGGATTTCCAGCCGCGATCGCGAATCACGCGGATCATCGCAAGGCCGAGACCGCTTCCGAGATAGAGCAAACCGGCCAGCAGAAGCGCGGGAAGATCGCCAACCAGCTGCTTGGCGACCGGGGTGCTTGCGCCAAACAGCGCCGCTGCGGCGAGCGCAGAAAGCACGGCGGGATGGAAAAGCGCCAGCTTCATCGATTGATTATGGCGCGCGCTCGGGTGCTCAACCAGTCCCCTAGGCGATCGGCGTCAACCCCGCTGTCGTGAGGCGGTAGCGCCGGTCGCAGCCGGCGGCGGCAGCTTCGGAATGCGTGACCAGGATCGCGCTAGCGCCCTTGTCCTTGACCTGCTTCCGGAACAGCTCGAGCACCTGG
>JBOIFB010000280.1:0-3636 GCA_050741415.1 Burkholderiales bacterium
ACGGCGCAAGGAGAAAGCGTTGAAGCTGCGCGAATTGCTGCTTGTGGCGGCGATGCTGCTCGCTCCGGCGTTCGCGCGCGCCGCGCCGGTGCTGGTGCTGACGATCGACGGCGCGATCGGGCCGGCGACCTCGGACTACGTTCACCGCGGCCTGGAGGCGGCGGTGAAGGACGGCGCGCAGCTGGTGGTGCTCAAGATGGACACACCGGGCGGCCTGAGCAGTTCGATGCGCGCGATCATCAAGGACATTCTCGCTTCGCCAGTGCCGGTGGCGGCCTACGTCGCACCTTCGGGTGCGCGCGCCGCGAGCGCCGGGACCTACATCCTGTACGCGAGTCACTTCGCGGTGATGGCGCCGGCGACCAATCTCGGCGCGGCCACGCCGATCGCGATCGGCGCGCCGTCCGCGCCCACCCCCGCGCCCGAGAAGGCCGGCAAGAAAGGCGACAAGGGCGGCGATGGCGGCAGCACCCTCGAGCACAAGATGGTCAACGATGCCTCGGCCTACATCCGTGGCCTGGCGCAACTGCGCGGGCGCAACGCGGATTGGGCCGAGCGCGCGGTGCGCGAAGCGGTGAGCTTGTCGGCGAACGAAGCGGCCAAATTGAACGTAATCGACTTCATCGCCGACGGCGTCCCGGCGCTGCTCGCGAAGCTGGACGGGCGCAAGGTGAAGGCGGCCGGAGTCGAGCGCACCCTGCAACTCGCCGACGCCAGGGTCGAGACCTTCGAGGTCGGCTGGCGCACCAAGCTGCTCGGGGTGATCACCGACCCGAGCATCGCCTACGTGCTGGTGCTGCTCGGCATCTACGCGGTGATCTACGAGTTCTCCAATCCGGGGCTGGTGCTGCCAGGCGTGGTCGGCGTGATCTGCATCCTGCTCGCGATGTACGCTTTTCAGCTGCTGCCGGTGAACTACGCCGGGCTGGCGCTGATCCTGCTCGGCATCGCATTCATGATCGGTGAGGCCTTCTTGCCGGCATTCGGCTCGCTCGGCATAGGCGGGCTGATCGCGTTCGTGATCGGCTCGATCATCCTGATCGACACCGACGCGCCCGGGTTCGAGATCCCGTACGCGCTGATCGGCGGTATCGCGGTGGGCAGCGCCGGGTTCCTGATCCTTGTGATCGGCATGCTCGCCAGGGGCCGCAAGCGGCCGGTGGTGAGCGGGCGCGAAGAGATGATCGGCGCGAGCGGCGTCGCGCTGGAGGACATCGACGGCGAGGGCTGGGCGCGCGTACATAGCGAGACCTGGCGCGTGCGGGCCGGCGGGCCGGTGCGCAAGGGCCAGCGGCTGCGAGTTACGGCGCTCGAGGGTCTGCTGCTCGACGTAGTGCCGGAATCGGACAACGAAAAGGGGAACTAGAGATGCCATTCAACTTGGGTTTCGGCTACGGAGTGCTGATCGTCGTCATCCTGCTGGCGATCATGTCGCTGAAGGTCCTGCGCGAGTACGAGCGCGGCGTGATCTTCCTGCTGGGGCGCTTTCAGAAAGTGAAGGGGCCAGGGCTGATTCTCGTCATTCCCGGCATCCAGCAAATGGTGCGCATGGACCTGCGCACGGTGGTGCTCGATGTGCCGAGCCAGGACGTGATCTCACGCGACAACGTCTCGGTCAAGGTCAACGCGGTGTTGTACTTCCGCGTCGTCGACCCTGAAAAGGCGGTGATTCAGGTTGCGGACTACCTCGGTGCCACCAGCCAGCTGGCGCAGACCACCCTGCGCGCGGTGCTCGGCAAGCACGAGCTCGACGAGATGCTCGCGGAGCGCGACAAGCTCAACCTCGATATCCAGACCGTGCTCGACACGCAGACCGACGCCTGGGGCATCAAGGTCGCGAACGTCGAGATCAAACACGTCGATCTCGACGAGAGCATGGTGCGCGCGATCGCGCGCCAGGCCGAGGCCGAGCGCGAACGCCGCGCCAAGGTGATCTACTCCGAAGGCGAGGCGCAGGCGGCCGAGAAACTGCTGGAGGCCGGCGCCAAGCTCGCCACCCAGCCCGAGGCGATGCAGCTGCGCTACCTGCAGATCCTGACCGAGATCGCCGGCGACAAGAGCAACACGATCGTGTTCCCGGTCCCGATCGACATCATCGGCAAGCTGACCGATATGGTGAAGCGCAGCGGCTGAACCCTGCGCAATGGTGGTGGTCGACGACGCGCCGCATTAACCCTGCGCGCACAGGGGCCGCGGAACGCCGCGGCATGGTGCGTCATCCAATGCCGCATATGAGCACCAATTCCACCATCGCCGCGCTGCGCACCGAGCACGAAGCCTTCGCGCAAATCATGCGCAGCCACAACAGGCTGCTGTTCCGGACCGCGCGCGCCATATTGCGCGACGACGCGGAAGCCGAGGACGCGCTGCAGGAGGCCTACCTGCAGGCATACCGCGCGCTGCCCGGATTTCGTGGCGACGCGGCGCTTTCGACCTGGCTGGTGCGGATCGTAGCTAACGAGGCTCTCGGCCGGTTGCGCAAGCGCGAGCGCAGGGCGCAGGTCATCCCGCTCGCTGCCGAAGCCGATACCAACCCCGTGGAGACGGTGATGGACGAATCGAACGACGCGCAGCCCGAGCGTGCTGCCGCGCGGGCGCAGGCACGGCGCCTGATCGAGGCGCGGATCGACGCTTTGCCGGATTCGTTCCGCGCGGTATTCGTGCTGCGCGCGCTCGAGGAGCTGTCAGTGGAAGAGACCGCGGCGGCGCTCGGCATCCCTGAGGCGACCGTGCGCACGCGATTCTTCCGTGCCCGCGCGCTGCTGCGCGAGGCGCTGGCGACCGAGCTCGACCTCGGCATGCAGGACGCGTTCGGCTTCGCCGGCACGCGCTGCGACAGGATCGTGGCGCGCGTGCTGGCGCGCCTTGTAACCGAATTTCCCTGACCAGCCAACGGAGAACGCTATGTCCTTTTTCGATATGTCCAGTCCGCTCGCCGCCCGACGCGCCTTTCTCGGCAAGTCCGGCTTGCTGCTGTCTGGTACGGCGGTCGCGCTGCTTGCGGGACGAGACGCCCTGGCAAAGCAGGCCGGCGGCGCGCACGCTGCCGACGTCGGAATCCTGAACCACGCGCTCGCGGCGGAGCTCGAAGCGATCGCCGCCTACCAGGTCGGCGCCGAAAGCGGCTTGCTGCAAAAACCCGTGCTCGCGCTGGCGCTCGAATTCCAGAGCCACCACAAGGCGCACGCGGGCGTGCTCGCGAGCACGGTCGAGCAGTTGGGGGGTAATCCGGTCGGCGCCAAGCCGAAGTACGATTTCCCGACCGCCGGCCTGAAGACCCAGGCGGACGTGCTGCGGTTCGCCGCGAGCCTCGAGAAGGGCGCCGTCAGCGCCTATCTGGGCGCGGTGCCGCTATTCGCCAACCGCGACCTGTCGAAAGCGGCGGCCAGCATCTTGGGCGACGAGGCGATGCACTGGGCCGTGCTGCGCCACGCCGTCGGCGAGGCGCCGGTGCCCGCCGCGTTCGTTTCCTGACCGCGCCGGCCTGTGGCCGGCGGCGGCTTATATCGCGGCGAGTCGTTTCACTGGAACTTCCTTTACGGGCGAATGTAGGACCAGCCTTCGGACTGGCGCTTCATGATCTCGATCACTCCCCCCGGAACCACGCCCACGCCGCCGATCAGGTCGGCCTTGGTC
>JBOIFB010000281.1:0-3619 GCA_050741415.1 Burkholderiales bacterium
GCGTTACAATACCGCCATCGATCGACGCCCCCTGCTGTGTTCGATCGGGCTCATATTTTCCGAACCGATAGCTTCCTTAGGTTGCGGCCCATGGGTCACTGTTGCGATCGTCCCACGCTCGCGTGCCGGACGAACCTGAGGTGACCGGAAAGCAACCGCCCTGATTAGCAGGGTTCGGGAGCCGAGCCCACCGGCACGAGCGGGGGGCACCTCCAACGAGAAGATGAACTACTGGCTGATGAAAAGCGAGCCCGGCGAGTGCTCGATCGACGACGTGCTCGCCGCTCCGGGCCGCAAGACGGCCTGGACGGGGGTGCGCAACTACCAGGCGCGCAACACCCTGCGCGACGCGATGCACGTCGGCGACGGCGTGCTGTTCTACCACTCGAGCTGCGCCGAGCCGGGAATCGCCGGTCTGGCGGAGGTTGCTTCCGCCCCTTACCCGGATCCGACCCAGTTCGAGCGCAAGAGCCCCTACTTCGATGCCAAGGCGACCCGCGCCGCGCCGCGCTGGTTCAGCCGCGACGTGCGCGCGATGCGCAAAACGCGCCTGGTGCCGCTCGCCGAGCTGCACGCGCACCGGGCGCTTGCCGGCATGGCAGTCCTGCGGCGCGGCAACCGGCTATCGATCACGCCGGTGAGCTTCGCCGAATGGCGCTTTATCGAGGGCAAGCTTCTTTGAGCGCGCTCGAGAACGACGCGCTGCTGCGCGCGCTGGCGCGCCTGCCGACCGAGCGCACGCCGATCTGGCTCATGCGCCAGGCCGGACGCTACCTGCCGGAGTACAACGCGACCCGGGGCCGCGCCGGGAGCTTCCTCGCGCTGGCCAAGAGCCCCGCGCTCGCGACCGAGGTCACCCTGCAGCCCGTCGAGCGTTTTGCGCTCGACGCCGCGATTCTGTTCTCCGACATCCTCACCGTGCCCGATGCGATGGGTCTGGGACTTTACTTCGCCGAAGGCGAGGGTCCGCGCTTCGAGCGCCCGCTGCGCGACGAAACCGCGATCGCGGCGCTTTCCGCACCCGACCCGACCCGGGAGCTGCGCTACGTGCTCGACGCGGTGCGCGAGGTCCGGCGCGCGCTCGGCGGACGCGTGCCGCTGATCGGCTTTTCGGGCAGCCCGTATACGCTCGCCTGCTATATGGTCGAGGGCTCGGGCAGCGGCGATTTCACCGCGCTCAAGACCATGCTCTATGCGCGCCCGCAGCTATTGCACCGTGTGCTCGAGGTCAACGCGCGCGCGGTGACCGATTACCTCAACGCGCAGATCGAAGCGGGCGTGCAGGCGGTCATGCTGTTCGACACCTGGGGCGGCAACCTCACGCACGCCGGCTACGAGGAGTTTTCGCTCGCCTACTCGCGGCGCGTGATCGCAGGCCTGAAGAAGGAAAACGAGGGTCGCCGGGTGCCGAGCATCCTGTTTACCAAGGGCGGCGGACAATGGCTCGAAGCGATCGCAGCCAGCGGCTGCGACGCGGTGGGTCTTGACTGGACGGTCGATCCGGGGCGTGCGCGCGCACTGATCGGTGCGCGCGTCGCCTTGCAAGGCAACCTCGACCCGGGCGCGCTGTTCGCCCCGCCTGAATCGGTGCGCGCCGAGGCGCGCCGTGTGCTCGATGCGTTCGGCAGCGCACCCGGTCACGTCTTCAACCTCGGCCACGGCATTTCGCAGCTCACGCCGGTGGAGTCAGTATCCGCACTGGTGGACGAAGTGCGCACTTACAGCCGCAAGCTGCGGCGAGAAGAAGGCTGAGAAATCGCTCGGCTCGCTTGACTTATTCACAAAAATCGTATTTCCCTCCCGTCACGAGGCGAATTTTCGCCTCTCCTCTCAGAGGCCTCCCAAAGTCATGATTTGAAAACGTATTTCCTCTTCTTGCGGGCAAGCGGGGAAGTTCCGGGTGCGCTGCAACAGCGGCGTTCTGCCGCAGTGACGAGCTTACTCACATATTTATCCACAGAAGATTGTGGATAGGAAAGTTTGCCTTTCTGGCGCAATAGGTACGCACGTGATCTCAATCTTTCGATTCAACTCCCGAAGGTAATTCCTTGCCTGCGCGGGAACTTTATTCGGTTCGATTTGAGCTCTGCCAGTGGCGCTGAAGATCTTGCGTGTCGCTCTCGATGTTCCGCTCGCGCAGCTGTTCGACTATGTGCAGCCCGACGGCATCGAAGCCGAGATTGGCGACCGCGTGGTGGTGCCGTTCGGCGTGCGCCGGCTCGTCGGCGTGGTGCTCGAGCGCGCGCAGCGCAGCGCCTACCAGGCCAGGCTCAAGCCGATCGCCGGCGTGCGCGACGACGCTCCGCGCCTGGGCGGCGAGTGGCTCGCGCTGATCCGCTTTCTCGCCACCTACTATCAGCGCCCCCTGGGCGAGACCGCGATCGGCGCGCTGCCCCCGCGGCTGCGCTCGCTCAAAGCCCTGCCGCGCGCGGTGCGGCGCGCGCAGGCGGAGCGCGTCGAGGCGGCGGCGGGCGGCGGGCGCTTCGTCGCCGTGCATGCGCTCAGCCCGGAGCAACTGCAGGCGTTCGCGCGCATGCGCGCGGCGCTGGGCAGCTACAAGCCGTTCCTGCTGCACGGGGTCACCGGCAGCGGCAAGACCGAGATCTACCTGCACCTGGTCGCCGAAGTGCTCGCGCGCGGTGCCCAAGCGCTGGTGCTGGTGCCCGAGATCGGGCTCACGCCGCAGCTCGAGGCGCGCTTCCGGCAGGCTTTCCCGGACGAGCGCATCGCCCTGATGCACAGCGCGCTCGAGGACACCGCACGCACCGCAGCCTGGCTCGCCGCCGCGCGCGGCGAAGCCGGGATCGTGCTCGGTACCCGCCTCGCAGTGCTCGCGCCGCTGCCGCGCCTCGGGCTGGTGGTGGTCGACGAGGAGCACGACACCTCTTTCAAGCAGCAGGAGGGGCTGCGCTACTCCGGACGCGACGCCGCCGTCCTGCGCGCGAAGCTCGCCGGCTGCCCGGTGGTGCTCGGCACCGCGACCCCTGCGCTGGAGACCTGGTTCAACTGCGGCGCGGGACGCTACGAGCGCATCGCGCTCGAGCAGCGCGCCGCGCCGGGCTCGCGCCTGCCCGCAGTACGCACCATCGACCTGCACACCGAGCCGGCCGAGCACGGAATCTGCGGCAGGCTCGCGGCGGCGATCGGCGAGCGCCTGGCGCGCCGCGAGCAGAGCCTGGTATTCATCAACCGCCGCGGCTACGCTCCGGTGCTCGGCTGCGAGGCCTGCGGCTGGGCCGCGGGCTGCGCCCGCTGCAGCGCGCGGATGGTGCTGCATACCGCGGACCGGCGGCTGCGCTGCCACCACTGCGGCGCCGAGGAGGCAATTGCGCGCGTCTGCCCGACCTGCGGCAACGCCGACTTGCGCGCCGTCGGGCGCGGCACGCAGCGCGTCGAGGAAACCCTGGCGGCGATGTTTCCCAGCGCGCGCTTGGTGCGCATCGACCGCGACAGTGCGCGCCGGCGCGGGGCGCTCACACACACGCTCGAGAGCGTGCGCCGCGGCGAGGCCGACATCCTGGTCGGCACTCAGCTGCTCGCCAAGGGACACGACTTCCCGCAGCTCACCCTGGTTGGGGTGCTGAATGCCGATCACGCGCTGCTCTCGACCGACTACCGC
>JBOIFB010000282.1:0-3599 GCA_050741415.1 Burkholderiales bacterium
ACGCCGAAGCGGGCAAGGCCGCGGGCAAGGGAGAAGCGAAGCTGATCGTCGGGCCCGACATCAAGATGAAGGGAGTCGAAATCACCGACTGCGACACGCTTGCGGTCGAGGGCCGCATCGAGGCCACGCTCGACGCGCGCGTGCTGCAGATCGCGCCGCAGGGCATCTTCAGCGGCACCGTCGCGGTCGACAACGCGGAAATCCACGGCCGCCTCGAAGGCGAGCTCACGGTGCGCAAGCAGCTCGTGATCCACGCCACCGGCAAAGTGTCGGGCAAGATTCGATACGCCAAGATCAAGGTCGAGGAAGGCGCCGAAATCTCAGGCGAAATCAGCATGCTCGAATCGAACACGGCGCCGCTGCGCGCCGCACGCCCGCTGGGGGCCTAGCGCAGCATCCCGCGCCACCCGGGGGAGGCGGACAAGGCACGCTAAGTATGTTGTAAGCTCGGCGGCGCAGATGAACCTTCGCGCCGCCTTCCTCGTCAGCGGGACGTCCGTGGTGCCGCCGTTGCGCCTTGCGCTGCGGCCGGTCGTGCCCCGGCGACAGCGACCGAAATCCCCGCCGCAGCCCGAGACCGCGCAGCCGGACGGGCAATGAGCCGCGCCGCGCGCCGCGCGCTGCCGCGCACCGTGTGGGCGCTCGGCCTGGTGTCGCTGCTGATGGACGGCTCCTCCGAACTGGTGCACGCGCTGCTTCCGCTGTACATGACCTCGGTGCTCGGCGCGAGCATGCTCGAGGTGGGCCTGATCGAGGGCGTCGCCGAGGGCATCGCCGCGATCACCAAGGTGTTCTCGGGCACGCTGTCGGACTGGCTCGGGCGCAGGAAGCTGCTGGTCGTCCTCGGCTACGGCCTCGCGGCACTGTCCAAGCCGCTGTTCCCGCTCGCCAACAGCATCGCGCTGGTCGCGGGCGCGCGCTTCATGGACCGCGTCGGCAAGGGCATCCGCGGTGCGCCACGCGACGCGCTGATCGCCGACGTGACGCCGCTCGAAGCGCGGGGCGCGGCCTACGGCCTGCGCCAGGCGCTCGACTCGGTCGGCGCGGTGCTGGGGCCGCTCGCCGCGGTGGCGCTCATGGCGCTGTACGCCGAGAGCCTGCGCGCGGTGCTGTGGGCGGCCGCGGCGCCTGCGCTCGCCGCGGTGCTGGTGCTCGCGTTCGCGGTGCGCGAGCCCGAAGGCGTGCGCACCGCGAAAGCGAACAGCCCGCTTTCGAAGGCGATGCTCGGCCAGCTCGGCGCGCGCTACTGGCTGGTGGTCGGGCTGGGTGCGGTGCTCACGCTGGCGCGCTTTTCCGAGGCCTTCCTGGTGCTGCGCGCGGCCGACGTCGGCCTGGCGCAAACCTGGGTGCCGCTGGTCATGGTGGCGATGAGCGCGGCGTACGCGCTCGCCTCCTACCCCGCAGGGCTCGCCGCGGACCGCGGCTGGGAGCGCGCGCTGATCGGCTGGGGCCTCGCCGCGCTGATCGCGGCCGATCTCATCCTCGGCAGCGCGCAATCGG
Organism: Burkholderiales bacterium; assembly: GCA_050741415.1. Taxonomy (GTDB): domain Bacteria; phylum Pseudomonadota; class Gammaproteobacteria; order Burkholderiales; family SG8-39; genus DAHVFK01. The sequence goes on from JBOIFB010000282.1 coordinate 1,501, forward strand.
CCGGCGCGGTGTTCGCCGGCGTCGCGCTGTGGGGCGTGCATATGGGCCTCACCCAGGGGCTGCTCTCGGTATTGGTCGCCGCTGCCGCGCCGGCCGAGGCGCGCGGCACCGCGTTCGGCGTGTTCAACCTGGTCATCGGCGTGGTGCTGATCGGCGCCAGCCTGCTCGCGGGCTGGCTATGGCAGACGCACGGCCCCGCGGCGACCTTCTACGCCGGCGCTGCGTTCACCGCGGTCGCGCTCGCGGGACTGCTCGCCGCGGCGCGCGCGCGCTAGCCTCCGCGCCGTGCTGCCCGATGCCTCAAGCGGCTGGGAAGCGCCGCAGGAGATCGGCAAATACGAAGCCGTCGCGCTCGACGATTTCCCCGACGGCGACCCCTACCGGGTGGCGGAACATCGGGCCATCGAAAGCAAAGGTATGGAATTCTCCGTACTCGCCGCAGGGATCGATGCCTTCCGGCACCTCATCGATAAAGTTGCGGTCGAAAAGCCGGCCCGCCCATTCGCGCGGCGTCTGCCTGGGGTTGACGCAGGTGATGTACGCGCGCATGCCTGCGGCCACCATCTCCTGTGCGAGCTCGCGCGTCGGCAGCTTCCACAGCGGGAACAGCGGCTCGATGCCCGTTCCCGCGAGCTTCTCCTCGCGGTAGCGGCGAATGTCCTCCAGGAACAGGTCACCGAACGCGAATTGGGTCACGCCGTTCCTCTTCGCCTCTCCGGCGAATGCCGCCATCGCCGCTTCGTAAGCTTCATTCGAGCACGGGTGAGGAATCGGGATAGTAGTGAGCGGCAGACCGACGCTCGCGGCCTGCGCAGCGAGAACACTGCGCCGTACTCCGTGCATGGCGACGCGGTCGAACTCGCGATTGACCGTGGTGAACAGTCCCGCGAGCTCCACGTCGGGATCGCGACGCAAGCATTGCAGCGCCCAGGCGCTGTCCTTGCCACTGCTCCAGGAAAGCATGACGCGCTTGGTCAACCCAGTCCCGCCTGCGCCAGCAGTTCCTGCAGCCTTTGTCTTTCCCGCGCATTGGTCAACGGATAGCTCTCGAGCCAGCGGTCGAGCGAAAAGCCGCCCCCCTGCGAGCGGATTTCCACGGCTTCCCATTCGGCGTCGAAACGGTCTCCGGCCGCCTCCAGGGCCGCCGCGAGATAGATGCGCGTTTCCAGGTCCTGCCGGTTGCGCGCGGACGCCTCGCGCAGATTGATCAATGCCTGCTCGACGTCGTTCTCGAACAGGTAAGCGCGCCCGAGCAGCAGGAAGTACAGATGTCCGCCGTCGGGATTGAGGCGCATCGCGGTGCGCAGCAATGGAATCGACTTCGCCGGCTGTCCGACATAGGTGTAAATGCCGCCCATCAGCGCGTAGGCGTCGGCGAAGGACGGATTGAGCTCGATCGCCTTGCGCAGCGACCGGATCGCCTGCTCGTGGCGGCGGCTTTGCGCGTCGACGAAAGCGAGCGCCCAGTACACTTCCGGGATGTCGGGATCGATCTGGCGCGCGGTTTGGGCAAGCTCGAACGCCCTGGCGAGCGCGGGCGAGGAGCCGCCGGACGGCCGCAGGCGGTAATCCATGGCGTAAGTCAGCGCGAGGCCCGCGTACGCGCGCGCGAAGTTCGGGTCCAGATCGACCGCCTTCCTGAAAAAGCCGCGCGCCTGCTCATTGTCTTCGGCTTGCCGAACGAGAAACAGCGCCTGGCCGCGCAGGAAGTCGTCGTATGCCTCCAGGCTGCGGGTATAGGGCCGGGCGAGCCGCTGCCGCGCCGCGTCGGTCAGCTTGCCGGGCAGCACCTGCACCAGTCTGCGGGTGATCTCGTCCTGAACGGCGAAAAGATCGGCAAATCGCCGCTCGAAGCGGTCGGACCAGAGCTGCTGGCCGGTCCTGGTGTCGACCAGGCGCACGTTGATGCGCAATGTTGCCGCCTGGTGCTGAACGCTGCCGGTGACGAGGTAGTGGGCAGCTTGCGCCGTCTGCCCGCCCGGCGCCGCACCGGATGCGCTGATCAGGCGCAGTCCGGGCAGGCGCGCAAGATCGGTCATCAGGTCGTTGGAGATGCCGCGCGCGAGGTAACCCTGCCCGCGTTCGTCTCCCAGCGACTC
>JBOIFB010000283.1:0-3592 GCA_050741415.1 Burkholderiales bacterium
GTGGTTTTCGCGGTGGTTTCCGGAGAATTGAGCAGGACATCCGGCGGATGCTGGCGGAGGTGACGGGGAGCCGGGCGGGTGGCTAGGATGTGGCGAAACGTCGGCACTTGTGCGTAAGTGCCGACGTTTTGTGTCGGGAGGGATCTGTTCCGAAAGGTCGGGACTTGCGCATAAACCCCGACGTTTCGTATCATTCGTGGTATGGCGAGGAAGAACAAGGAACGGGTGCTGCGGCTGATCGAGAAGCAAGGGCTCATCCGCCCGAAAGACCTCGAGGCCCATGGCATCACGCGGGCGCAGCTCGCTCGCGTCGTGGCCGAGGGAGCGGTCCTGCGGCAGGCACGCGGCGTCTACATCGCGGCCCGGCATGCCCCCACGGCCGAGCACACTCTCGCGCACGTCGCCAAGCGCGTGCCGGAAGGGATCTTCTGCCTGCTCACCGCGCTGCGGCTCCACGGGCTCACCACCCAGTCCCCCGCGGACGTCTGGATTGCGCTCCCCGAGAAGGCGCGCCGGCCACGCCTCGACTACCCACGCCTGCGGATCGCGCGGTTCTCGGGCGAGGCGCTGACGCAAGGCGTCGAGGAGCGACGGGCGGAAGGCGTCACGCTGCGCGTCTATTCGGCGGCCAAAACGGTTGCCGACTGCTTCAAGTATCGCAACAAGATCGGCATCGACGTCGCCGTGGAAGCGCTGCGCGACTTCAGCCGCAAGCACCGCGGAGGCGCGACCGAGCTGGCCCGCTTCGCGCGCATCTGCCGGGTCTCGCGCGTGATACAGCCCTACCTGGACGCGATCGGATGAGCGGCCAAACCAACCTGGCCGCCTCGGTCGCCGCGCGCCTCTTGAACCGGGCGAAGCAGAACGGCGACGACTACCAGATCCTGCTCACGAGTTACTGCCTTGAGCGGTTCCTGTACCGGCTCGCCGTTTCCGATCGGCGCGACCGGTTCGTGCTCAAGGGCGCGATGCTGCTGCGGCTGTGGTCGGACCGGCCCTACCGGGCGACGCTGGACCTCGACCTGCTGCGCCGGGGCGACGGCGCGTTCGACGCCGTCCGCGACGACCTCCGGGCGATCGTCGCGACGCCGGCTCCGGCTGACGCCGTCGACTTCGACGGCGAGCGCATCCGCATCGAGGCGATCCGCGCCGAAGACGAATACGCCGGCACGCGCGCCACGCTTCCGGCACGCTGCGGCAGGGCGCGCCTCATGCTGCAGATCGACATGGGCCTGGCCGACGCCGTCTGGCCGGCGCCGCAGGCCTGCACCTATCCGACGCTGCTCGACTTCCCCGCGCCCGAGCTGCTCGCCTACCCGCGCGAGGCGGTGGTGGCGGAGAAGCTCGAGGCGATGGTGGTGCTCGGCGACCGCAACAGCCGGATCAAGGACTTCTTCGACCTGCACCATCTTGCGACCCGCTTCGAGTTCGACCGCGCAACGCTGGCCGAGGCGGTGCGCAAAACGTTCGAGCGGCGCCGCACACCGATTCCCGAGCAACCTCCGATCGCGCTCACCCGGGAGTATTGGAACAACCCGTCCCGTCCCGCGCAGGTGCGTGCGTTCGCCCGACGGGCGCGGATCGCAGTGCCGGAGGATTTCGCGGACGAGTGCGCGCGCACGCTCGACGCGTTCCTTTCGCCGGTGCTGGAGGATCTCCGCAGCGGGCGGGACGCCGGAGGCACGTGGCAACCCGGAGGGCCGTGGCGATGAGCCCCCCGCGGCGGCGCTTCGCGCGGCAGCTGATGCCGGGCGGTAGACTGTCGTGAAGAAGCTCGAGAGCTTCCAGCCGATCAGTTCGAAGAATGCGCGCGTACTGATTCTCGGCAGCATGCCCGGAGAGCGATCGCTCGAGGTTGGTCAGTATTACGCCCATCGCAGGAACGCGTTTTGGAAGATCATGCAAGCGATCACTGGCTTGGAAGCCAGCGCCGGATACGGTGAGCGCGTGCGATTTTTGAAGGATCACGCTATTGCAGTATGGGATGTGCTCCATTCATGCCACCGGAAAGGAAGCCTGGACGCCGCCATCGAAGCAGGATCCGTGAAAGCAAATGACTTCAATGCCTTCTTTCGGCGGCATCCAGGGATCCATACGGTATTGTTCAACGGAGCCGCCGCAGAGCGCTACTACAGACAATACGTGGTGCCAAAAGTGGGGCGCACCGCCATGAATCTCCTTCGCATGCCATCGACCAGTCCGGCTCATGCTGCTTTGTCGTTCAAACAGAAAGTTTCTGCATGGCGCAAGGGCATTGGGGCACAACAAGCCGCGGCACATGACCGCGTCAAGAAACGCGGCACGTGACTAAGTCGGGTCCAGTGATCGCTTCGGATGTTCCGCCCCGAGCCAAGCCGTCCAACTACCCGGAGCCGTTCGCCGCGCGCGTCGCGGGCCGGCAGAAGCAGGCGCTGGGCGATGCGTTCGGACTGAGGAGCTTCGGGGTGAATCGCACCACGATGACGCCCGGCGCGATGTCGGCGCTGCGCCACTGGCACGCGGTGCAGGACGAGTTCGTCTATATCCTTTCGGGTCATCCCACGCTTGTCACCGATACCGGCGAGACGCTGCTCCATCCCGGCATGTGCGTGGGGTTCAAGGGCGGAGATCCGGACGGGCATCATCTGGTGAACCGGTCGAAGGAAGACGTCGTGTACCTGGAGATCGGCGATCGCCTGCCGGGCGATTCGGCGGAGTACCCGGACGACGATCTGCGGGTGGCGATGGGGGCCGACGGCAAGTGGCAGTACCGGCACAAGAACGGGACGCCGTACTAGGTGTGAAGCGTCAAGAGGTTGTTTCGGGGCTGAGCCAGGCGAAGTCGATCTTCTCCGCGTACGCCTTGCGCAATTCGATTAAGGACTTAGGGTTACGCACCATTAATCGACTAAAGTTGAGTTTGCTCGATTACTGACGCCGTAGTGCCCTCACGTTGCCCAACCTTAATCGACATATTGATGATTTTGTCGATTAAAGAATGGCGAACACGATTCCGAACTCGGACCTGTTCGCCGGCATGTATGTGCGCCGCGAAGCGATCCTCAGACCAGGCGCTCGGCAATCTGGAGTATTTCATCAACGAGCATCAAAGCCCGATGGCGCCGCTCGTTCGATGCGCGCTCGCGCTCGCGCAGTCTTCGATCGCTACATCGATACCCTGGACGACGGATGGAGCGCGCGCAAGGCCGCCATCGAGAAGAATCGCAGGGGCAGCGCGGCGGACGCCTCCGTCGCGTGAATCGATCGTGCAGGGGTATGCTCGGCCGGTCGGTGCATTCATCGGAGGGACGAGATGGCAGTCGTTCTGATGCCTCTGCCGAGTCGGGACTTCGATCCGACGGAAGCGGGGGTGCCGTGGCGCGAGTTGAGCCGCCGGGGGCATCGGGTGTGTTTCGCCACGCCGGACGGTCGCATGGCGCAGGGCGATCCGCGGATGCTGCACGGCACCGGGCTCGGGCCCTGGCGCGGGCTGCTGCGCGCGGACGCGGCGGGGCGTTCGGCGTATGAGGCGATGCTCGCCGATGCGGCGTTCCGGGCGCCGTGGGACTACGCGCACGCGGCGGCCGCGGAGTTCGACGGGCTGGTGCTGCCG
>JBOIFB010000284.1:0-3588 GCA_050741415.1 Burkholderiales bacterium
CGGTGAGCACCAGCGCGGTCGAGGAGAGCGCGAGGCCCAGCCCCGCGACCGTCGCGGCGCGCCAGTCCAGCCCGAGCGCGAGCCCGGCGCCGCCGAGCGCGAGCGCGCTCAACGCGAGCTGCGCGCTGCCCAGCCCGAACACCGCGCGCCGCATCACCCACAGCCGGCGCGGCTCGAGCTCCAGGCCGATGATGAACAGCAGCAGCACCACGCCGAACTCGGCGAACTGCAGCGTCGCAGACGGATCGGCGATCAGCGCCAGCCCCGAGGGGCCGATCAGCATCCCCGCGACCAGGTAGCCCACCACCGCGCCCAGCCGCGCGCGGCGGAACAGCGGCACCAGCACGACCGCGGTGAGGAGGAACACCGCAGTCTGCGCGAGCATGCTCACTGCGCCCCCGCGTGCGCCTCGATCAGCCAGGGCTCGAGGCGCTTACCGAACGCGAGCTCGACTTCGTATCCCGGCCTCCGCGTCGCGGCGCTCGCCGGATAGCGTCGACGCGGCGCGTCGAACAACCCGCGGTAACGCGCAGGCACGTTGATCTCCGGCACGCTCAGGTCCATGACGTACCCGGTCAGGCTGGGACCGCTGCGCGAGGGCGTCGCGTAGACCTGCACCCGGCCCCGTACGATGACGAAGCGCGCCCGGTCGGGATATCGCGCCCGCAGGGCGGACAGCTCGCGCCCGGCATCGATCACGAACAGGCGGCTCTCGCCGTCCCGCTCCTGCGCGAGCTGCCTCACCGCGCCCGCGGCGGCGGCTTTCGCGGACCGGTCGGCAGGGGCCGCGTCGGAGCGCGACTGCGCGTCCTTGAGGTTCGCCTCGGCTTGCGCGAGCGCCCCGCGGTAGGCATCGCCATTGAACTCGAGCACCAGCAGGACCTCCCTCGGCAGCCGAATCACGTCCCGGCGCGCGCGCGCCGGCACCGAGACGTCAAATCCCAATTCGCGCAACTTGTTATTGTCGAGCCATTCCGCAGCGCGGTTAAAGCCAAGCCCGGGCCGCCCTGCCACGCGCCATCGCAACTGGAGCGAGATGCCGCTGTTCTCGCTGCGCATGCCCCATGCGTAGGGGACGGCCAGCTCGCGCTGCGACAGGCGTATGACGCCGTCCGGCTCGCCGCTGCGGTTCCAGGCCACGCCCGCCAGCACGACCGCGTTGGTCGCCGCGATCAGCGCGAAACCAAGCAGCGCGTTGCGCCTGCGCGACCACGGCTTCATCGGGCGCCTCCTTCGCCGCGCCTGCCGGCAAAGCGCCGCAAGCGCTGCAGCACGAGCAGCACCAGCACCGCCGCTAGGGCGAGCACCAGAAAGAAGAGGTATTTGGGCATCGTCTCCCACCACCAGTTGAAGAACTTGGTGTAGAGGAACACCACGAAAAACACCACGCCGGTGTTCACCACGTGCGGCCAGTGCCGCCGGGCGCCGAGCCAGATCGCGGCGGCCGAGCCCGCAAATCCGAACAACTGGTAGAAGCCTTCGACCGCGTGTTGGTCGAGATCGAGATAGCTGAGCTGTCCCCAGTTCGCCAGCACGAGCGCCGGCAGGAACAGGGTGAGCAATCCGAACACGCGATAGACCGCCGGGAAATCCGGCAAGCGCAGGTGCGCCACGAAAGCCGGCACCAGGAACAGCAGCACGGCCGCCGGGAAGAAGTTCTCCGGCCGCTGCCAGAAATCGATCCAATACATTCCACCGATCGCCCCAGCGCGCGCGGAGACGAACGCGACCAGGCACAGGATGCCGGCCGCGAGCAGCAGGCGCAGATCGCAGGCGTAGGCGAGCAGCAGAGCGAGCGCCGCCCAGGGCAGCAGCGCCTTGTCCGATGGGGTAATGTTGAAGATCTGCCCGAGCATTTCAATATTGAGCACGAAGCAGGCGAAGGCCACCAGCGCCGCAAGCTTGGTGAAGTAGCCGGACGCGTCGATCTTCTGGATCCACATCGTGACGCCGAAGGTGCCCAGCGAGGCGACGACCAGCATCCCGATCTGCGCGCCGGTCGGGAAGCGGCCCCAGAACTGGTAGAAGAGGAAGAACACGCTCGCCGCGAGCGCCAGCGCGCCCAGAAGCGAGGTGATCCGCATGCCGAGCGAAAGCTGTTTGGACTGCGCGTCGCGGTCCACGTCGTACTCGCGCGCGTATTGCGCGAGAAGGCTGTCGTGGTAGCCGGCGAGCGCCCGGCGCTGATCGTCCGTCAAGGCGAGGATCTTTTCGGTCTCCAGGCGCGCCAGCTCACGCTGAAAATCGCGCACGGCGTCCACGCGCTCCTGGGCCTCGGATCGGGAGAGAACAGTCATTGCCTGCTCAGCGCAGACCGTCGTCGACCGCGACGTTCTCGGGCGCGAGCGAAATGCCCGCCGCCTTGGCCTGCATCAGGAGCAGCGCGGCGAAATCGCTCCCGCCGTAGCCGTTGCCGATCAGCGCCTGGAGCGCGTCGCGCACCACCGAGGCGAGCGGCAGCGGCGCGCCGAGGCTGCGCCCCGCCTCCAGCCCGAGGTCGAGGTCCTTCCGCAGCAGCTCGGGGGTGAAGGTGACCGAGAAGTCGAGGTTCACCAGCGCGGGCGACTTGTAGCGCGAGAAGGTCGATCCCATCACGCTCTGGTTGAGGAACTCGAGGAAAGCGTGGCGCGGCATGCCGGCCTTGTGCGCGAGCACGGTGATCTCGGCGAGCGACTGGATCACCACGCCGAGGAACACGTTGTGGCAGATCTTGGCCACGCGCGCGAGCTCGCCCTCGCCGACCCAGGAGGCGCCCTTGCCCATCAGCCCGAGGTAAGGGGCGGCGCGCGCGTAGGTGTCCTTCGGGCCCGAGACGACGAAGCTCAGCTTCCCGGCGCGGATTACCTTGGCGTTGCCCGACACCGGCGCGGCGAGCAGCTGCGCGCCGGCCGCGGCGAGGCGCTCGCGCGCGCGTGCCGAGTCCTCGACCGAGACCGAGGTGATGTCGACCACGACCTTGGGCGCGCGCCCGCCCGCGAGCAGCGCCTCGACCGACTCGAGCAGTTCCTTGCCCGCGGCGACGGTGATAAACACGATGTCGCAGCCGGCGAGCTCCGCGGGCCGCGCGGCGATCTTCACGCCGTGCGCGGCGAGCGGCTCGGCCTTGGCGCGGGTGCGGTTCCAGGCCGTCAGGTCGCAGCCCGCCTTCGCCAGCCGCTCGGCCATGGCGTAGCCCATGCGCCCGGTGCCGATCCAGCCGAGCTTCGCGTCAGTAGGGGTTGGCAATGGGCAGCTTCTGGGCAGGGTATTTCGCCATGGCTCCTCCTGTGATGAGGAGGATTCTAGCCGCCATTGCGGCCCGGCGCGCCTGTTCGAAGCTAGTACCGGTCTCCCGACAGGAACTTGCGCTTCAGGCGCGCGACTTCCCGCCTGAGCGACTCGATTTCGGCGCGCGCGGCCTGCGCCTTCAAGGCGAGCTCGTCGTTCGGCGCGCCCTCGCCCTGCGCAAGGCGCGCGGCCGAGAGCTCTTCGTGCGCCACCCGATGGCGCTCCGCGGCGGCGGCCCAGCGCTCCAGCAGCCGCTGCTCCTCCTGCCTCCAGGCTGCGTGCTTCTGCATTGGATTTGCGCCCCCCTCGATGCTGCGACTC
>JBOIFB010000285.1:0-3577 GCA_050741415.1 Burkholderiales bacterium
GGACGGTCCACGGCACTTCGATCGGATCCCGGGCGCCGCTCTCAGATTCGGCATGCCGCGCGGTGTATTGGGCGAGCCCGAGCGCCTTCTGGGCGACGTGTTGGCCGGGAATGCGCGACGGGAAGACGAACGTCTTGTCGAGGCCTGTGCGGTACTTGAGCAGCTCGACCGCCTGCTGCGGGAGCATCACGTCATGCGGCTCGCCGTTCTTGGTCTCGCGCAGCGTCCAGACGGCGCGCTCGAGGTCGATGTCGTTCCAGCGCGCCGCGATCACTTCGCCCGAACGGCAGCCGGTGAGAAGAACGAGCTTCAGCGATTCGCGGACCACGCGGCTGTACGGGCTGTGCGGTAGCCACTTCAGGAACGTGGCGAGCTCGGCGTCGGTGAGGGCGCGTTTTCTGCGTACTTGGGAGGCGCCCTTGATGCCGAGCGTCGGCGAGCTGAAGGAATCGGGCAGCCGCCCCTGCTCCACCGCGTGAACATAGGCGCAGCGGATGCGGGATAAGAGCTGTGTCGCCTTGCGCGGATGCTTGAGCAGCGTCGGGCGGATCAGCTCGTCCTGCAGCTCGCGCCGGGTGAGCTCGATCGCCGGCTTGCTGCCGAACAATGCAATGACGTCCCGCCGCAGCAGGCGCGCGGAATCGGCGCCGCGCTTTTGCTTCGAGAGCGCTTCCTCGATGTACTCCTCCACCAGGTCGCCGACGGTGTACGCGCGCTGGCGCTCGGCCTCGCGCTCACGCATCGCTTCCTCGCGCGCCTTGCGTTTCTCGAGTTGCGGGTCTTTGCCCTGCTGCCGTTCCAGGCGCTTCTTCCGGGCTGCGTCCCGGGCCTTGGCGAGCGTGAGCGAGCCGACGTCGCCCAGGATGATTTCGCGCAGCGCCCCGTCCTGCGAACGGTAGCGGTAGAAGAAGACTTTCCTGCCTGTGGACGAGGACCGGACACGCAATCCTGGCACTTGGGCGTCGCCACGCTCCTCGCCGGGCGCCATGTCGGCGATAATCGCGGCGGTCAGGGGCTCACGCTTTTTCAGCGTAGGTTTTAGTGTAGGTCGTCGCCGCATCCTGCCTCCCAGTCCGGCGACCTACACTGCCACCTACACTGATCAGCCCGGCAAGGACTTGCAAATCCTTGCCCGATCTTGACCAGCGAAACGATCCGTAAAGGCATAATTTCCTTTTAACGACAAGACGTTATAATGCAAAAAGCCGGGGCAGACAAGGGGTTTGAGGTCGCCGGAATTTCCGAACACACGCCGATGATGCAGCAGTACCTGCGCATCAAGGCGCAGCATCCGGACATCCTGCTGTTCTACCGCATGGGAGACTTCTACGAGCTGTTCTACGACGACGCCGAGCGCGCCGCGCGGCTGCTCGACATCACGCTGACCACGCGCGGGGCGTCGGCGGGGCAGCCGATCAAGATGGCCGGCGTGCCATGGCATGCCGCCGAGCAGTACCTGGCGAAGCTGGTGAAGCTGGGCGAGTCGGTCGCAATCTGCGAGCAGGTCGGCGACGTCGCGACCGCCAAGGGACCGGTCGAGCGCGAGGTGACGCGCATCGTCACGCCGGGCACGCTCACCGACTCGGCGCTGCTCGACGAAAAATCGGACAACGTGCTGCTTGCGCTCGCCGCCGAAAAGTTGACCGTGGGCCTGGCGTGGCTTTCGCTCGCGAGCGGCGAGCTGCGGCTGGCGGAGATCGCGCCGCAGCAGCTCGCGGGCGAGCTCGGCCGCATCGGGCCGGCCGAAGTGCTCGCCGCCGAGGGCGTCGAGCTGCCCGGATTCGTCGTGACGCGCCTGCAGGCCTGGAGCTTCGATCTCGATTCCGGCCGCCGGCGGCTGCTCGAGCAGCTCGGTGCCGCCTCGCTCGCCGGCTACGGCGGCGAGGACCTGACGCTCGCCGTGGCGGCCTGCGGCGCGCTGCTCGAGTACGCCAAGAAGACGCAAGGCCGGGCGCTGGCGCACGTGACCGAGGTTCGCGTCGAGCACAGCAACGAGTATCTGCGCCTGGACGCGGCGACGCGGCGCAACCTCGAGCTGACCGAGACGCTGCGCGGCGAGCCGGCGCCGACGCTGTTCTCGCTGCTCGACGAATGCGCCACCGGCATGGGCAGCCGGCTGCTGCGCCACTGGCTGCACCACCCTCTGCGCGACCGCGCGCTGCTCGCGCGGCGGCACGAGGCGGTCGAGGCGCTGGAGGGAAGCGCGGCCACGGTGCACGCCGCGCTGCGCCGCTTCGCCGACGTCGAGCGCATCACCGCGCGCGTTGCGTTGAAGAGCGCGCGCCCGCGCGACCTCTCCGGCCTGCGCGACAGCCTGGCGCAGCTCGATGCGCTGCGCGCCGCGCTGCCCGCACCGGGCGCGCCGCTGCTCGCCGAACTCGCCGCGGACCTCGCCACCCCCGCCGCCTGCCTCGCGCTGCTCGCTGCGGCGATCCGGTCCGAGCCGGCGGCGCTGCTGCGCGACGGCGGCGTGATCGCCGACGGCTACGACGCGGAGCTGGACGAGCTTCGCCGGCTGCAGACCAATGCCGGCGGCTTCCTGCTCGAGCTCGAAGCGCGCGAGCGCGCGCGCAGCGCGATCCCGAACCTGAAGGTGGCCTACAACCACGTGCACGGCTACTACATCGAAGTCACCCACGCGCACGCGGAGAAGATCCCGCCCGACTACCGCCGCCGCCAGACGCTGAAAAACGCCGAACGCTACATCACCCCCGAGCTGAAAAGCTTCGAGGACATGGCGCTCTCGGCCGGGGAGCGCGCGCTCGCGCTCGAGAAGTCGCTCTACGACGCGCTGCTCGAAAAGCTCGGCACCGAGCTCGCCGCGTTGCAGCACATCGCGCGCGCGCTGGCGCAATGCGACGTGCTCGCCTGCTTCGCCGCGGTCGCGGCGACGCGCAGCTACTGCCGCCCCGGCTTCGTCGACGAGACGCTGCTCGAAATCGAAGCAGGTCGCCACCCCGTGGTCGAGGCCCAGCTCGAGAGCTTCATCGCCAACGACGCGCGCTTGTCGCCCACGCGCCGGCTGCTTCTCATCACCGGGCCGAACATGGGCGGCAAATCGACCTACATGCGCCAGGTCGCGCTGATCGCGCTCATGGCCCATGTCGGCGCCTTCGTCCCGGCCAAAGCTGCGCGCATCGGCCCGATCGACCAGATCTTCACCCGCATCGGCGCCGCGGACGATCTCGCCGGCGGGCGCTCGACCTTCATGGTCGAGATGACCGAAAGCGCCAACATCCTGCACAACGCGACCGAAAGGAGCCTCGTACTGATGGACGAGGTCGGGCGCGGCACCTCCACGTTCGACGGCCTCGCGCTCGCCTGGGCGATCGCGCGCCACCTGGTCGAGAAGAGCCGCGCGCTGACCCTGTTCGCGACCCACTACTTCGAGCTCACGCGCCTCGCGCTCGATTACCGCGAAGTCGCCAACGTGCACCTCGATGCGGTCGAGCACAGGGACACGATCGTGTTCCTGCACGCACTCGAGGAAGGCCCCGCGAGCCGGAGCTACGGCCTGCAGGTCGCTGCGCTCGCAGGCGTGCCGAAGGCGGTGATCCAGCGCGCGCGCCGCATCCTG
>JBOIFB010000286.1:0-3576 GCA_050741415.1 Burkholderiales bacterium
TCGCAACAGTGACCCATGGGCCGCAACCTAAGGAAGCTATCGGTTCGGAAAATATGAGCCCGATCGAACACAGCAGGGGGCGTCGATCGATGGTCCTATTGTAACGCCGGAGGCTAGAACAGTTTTTCCTGTTGCGCGAGCGCGGCGTCGAGCTTGCCCTCGAGGGCCGCGACGCGGCGCTTGATCTGTCCGACGTCGTACCCGCCGCCGAGCTTGGCCGAAAGCAGTTCGTGCGCGATGTTCAGTGCGGCCATCACGGCGATTCGCTCGCCGCCGGCCACCTTGCCGGCGATCCTGATTTCGTTCATTTTGCCGTCGAGATAGGCGACCGCCTGCAGCAAGGCCTCGCGCTCGCCGTCGTTGCACGACACGCGGTAGCTGCGCCCCAGCAGCTCGACGTCGATCGTTTTCACGCCGTCCGCCATCGGTTCGCTATCCGGGCAGCCTCGAGACCAGCTTCTCCAGCTTGAGCTTGGCGCCGTCGATCTTCTCGTTCAGGCGCTTGGCGTCGTTGCGGGCCGACAGCAATTCCTGGCGCAACTGGATGTTCTCCGTTCGCAGCCGCTCGCACAGCGCGACGAACTGGGCGACCTTGGCCTCGAGCGAGTTGAACTCGGCTTCCACGCGTAAACTATGTTTCAAAATTCAAGCTGCGTCAAGAAATAACGTCCGGTATTGCATGTGTTTCCTGATCATTGCTAAGGAGCCTGACATGGGCCAGCGCGTCGAAGGCCGTACCGCCCGGGGCCGAATTTGTGAACTGCTCGACATGTCCGGCGATGGGATTCCGGCGCCCGAGCTGGAGCGGCTGCTGGCCGAGCTGATCGCCGGCCGATTTTTCGGCTTCCGCGCGAAGGGCGCCGCGCACGCGGTGGCGCTGGGCGAGCCCGAGTTCGCCCACGTGCAGATTGGCGAACGGCTCTACCGCCTGATCGTCGAGCGCTATTCGGCGCGGTTGGAGCGTTTCTAGCTGAATCGCTTGTAGCTGACTATAATTACCTTGCTTCAAGGTGTCCGTGGCGCAATTCCCCGCGCTGCGGATGAAACGGGAAACAGGTGCGCGGCCGGCTCACTCGACCGCAATGCCTGTACTGCCCCCGCAACGGTAAGCAAGTGCGGGTGCCCCAGCGTGCCACTGCGCGATTCGTCGCGCGGGAAGGCGGGGCGCCAAGACTTGCGAGTCCGGAGACCGGCCTTGGAAGCGCTTTTCAACCAGCTTAATGGCGTCGGGGTCGATGCCAGGGAGGGTTTCCGTGCGTTATCTCGCCACGATTGTTTCCGTTGTCGCACTCTCGTTCATCGCCGTGCCCGCGCATGCCCAACAGGACGACGACGCCGTGGTGGTCACGGCGACGCGCTTTCCCGAACGCCGGCTCGACGCCCCGGTGGGCATGACCGTCATCACGGCAAGCGAGATCGCGCGCGACACCGCGCGCGGCTTGCCGGAGCTGCTCGCCCATCTGGGCGGCCTCTACGCGCGGGACAATTCGGGCGATCCCAACCTGCAGCTCGACCTGCGCGGGTTCGGCATCACGGGCGACCAGAACACCCTGGTACTGCTCGACGGCGTGCGCTTGAACGAAAACGATCTGAGCACGACCAAGCTTTCCGCGATCCCGCTGCAGTCGATCGCGCGGATCGAGATCCTGCGCGGCTCCGGCGCGGTGCTCTACGGCGGCGGCGCGACCGGCGGGGTGATCAATATCATTACCAGGAACCCGCAGCCGAACCTCGCGCAAGGCGAGGCCTATGCCGGCGTGGGCTCCGCCGGAACCGCCGAAGCGCGCTTGAGCGCGAGCAAAGCGGGCGAGCGCTTCGGCGCATCCGTCTCGGGCAGCCACTACGAGAGCGACAACTACCGCGTCAACAACCGCGTGCGCCAGGACGACGCGGCCGGCGCTCTGCGCTGGGGCGACGGCGAGGCGAGCCTCGGGTTGAAACTCGGAACCGACGACCAGCGTCTGCAGCTTCCGGGGACGCGCGACCAGCTCGAGCTCGCCACCGATCCGAGCGGCACCGGCACGCCGCAAGACTGGTCCACCCGCAGGGGCAGCTCCGTCACGCTGCAAGGCCGGCGCCGGATCGGCGACGAGCTCCGCTTCGCGGCCGATCTCGGCTACCGCGACCAGATCTCGAGCGCGAACTATGCGAGCCTCGGCTCGTACTACGCGGCGACGCTGCACAGCACCACCTTCTCGCCGCGGCTGCGCTGGCAGGCCTCGCCCCTGGGCGTCGAAAGCAGCCTCGTCGCCGGCGTTGACCTCGCGCAATGGGGCTACGGGCGGCAGTTCGCCGCAAGCCAGGCGAGCATCGGCACGCCTACCTCGACCGACTCCGCCAGCCAGGACAGGAGCGCGTTCTATGCGCAGTACAACGCGCAGGCCACGCACGCAGCAAAGCTCACGCTCGGCTGGCGCACCGAGCGCGTGACCAGCGCGCTCGCGCAGACCGGGTTCGCCAACAGCGATCAGAGCCAGACGCGCAGCCCGCACGCGGGCGAAATCGGACTGCAGGTCGCGCTCGCACCGGCCTGGACTGCGTACGGGCGCGCGGGAACGAGCTTTCGCATCGCCACCGTGGACGAGAACGCGTTCACCTCAACGGGCACCCTGCTCGAGCCGCAAACCGCGCGCAACCGTGACGTGGGCCTCGAGTACCGCGCCAACGGCCTGCATCTGCGCGCCAGCGCGTACGCGATCGATCTCGACAACGAGATCTACTTCAGCCCGATCGTGGTTCCGTTCGGTGCCAACACCAATCTGTCTCCGACGCGGCGCACGGGCTTCGAGCTGTTCGGCGAGGCGCGGGTCTCTCCGGCCGTCGAGCTCGCGGGCAGCCTTGTGTTCCAGAGCGCGAAGTTCAGGTCCGGGGTGTACGGCGGCATCGACGCGGCGGGCGACGACGTGCCGCTGGTGCCGCACGCGCTGGCCAACCTGCGTGCCGCATGGCGCTTCGTGCCGCATACGCAGCTGATCGCGACGCTCAGCTACGTCGGGCATCAGCGCTACGACAACGACCAGGCGAACACCTTCCCGGGCGTGATGCCGGACTATGCGCTGGCGGACCTCAAGCTCGTTCGGGACGTTGCGAAATGGAAGCTTTCGGCGTCGCTCAACAACGTGTTCGACAAGCAGGTTTACAGCTACGCCATCGTCAATTCATTCGGTTGCGCGACCGCCATTTGCGCCTACCCCCAGGCCGGCCGCAGCTTTTTCCTGAGCGCGGAGCATGCGCTGCGCTAGTGCCCGCAGTGGTATCGTCGCCGCATGGCGACGACAAAAACCCGGCTCGCGATCGTGCGCGCGCGCTACGACGCGCGCGGCGGGCCCGAGCGCTTCCTCGCCGGCGTGCTGCCGGCGCTCGAGGCGGCGGGCATCGAGCCGACGCTGATCGCACGCAGCGCCGAGGACTGGCGCGCGCGGCGCCTGCTCAAGGTCGATCCGCCGGGCGTGGGCAGGCTGTGGCGCGAGGCGGCGTTCGCGCGCGCGGCGCGCACGGCGTGGCGCCGCCAGGGCTTCGACCTGGTGCAGTCGCACGAGCGCATCCCGGGCTGCGACGTGTACCGCGCCGCTGCGC
>JBOIFB010000287.1:0-3547 GCA_050741415.1 Burkholderiales bacterium
TCGCGGAGGTGATCGAGCTCGTGTACTACGACGACGCCACCAATCCCGCGACCGTTCCCGGCATCTACACCAAGCTGCTGAACATCGACAAGGTCGATCTGGTGGTGTCGAGCTACGGCACCAACGAGATCGCGCCCGCGATGCCGATCGTGATGCGCAAGAAGCTGGTGTTCCCGTCGCTGTTCGGTCTGGCGGTCAACGACCAGTTCAACTACAACCGCTACTTCCAGATCATGCCGGCGGGCCCGGAGCCGAAAGTCGACTGGTCGCGCGGCTTCTTCGAGCTGGCCGCCGAGCAGAAGCCCAAGCCCAGGACGGTCGCCATCGTGGCGGCCGACGCGGAATTCCCGCTCAATGCGGCCGCGGGCGCGCGCAAGAACGCGCTCGCCATGGGATTCAAGATCGTCTACGACAAAACCTATCCGCCTTCCACCACGGACTACACGCCCATCGTGCGCGCGATCGAGGCAACCAGCCCCGACGTGGTGTACGTGGCCTCCTATCCGCCCGACTCGGTAGGCATGGTGAAGGCCGCCCACGAGGTCGGGCTGAAGGCGAAGATGTTCGGCGGCGGCATGGTCGGGCTGCAGTTCGCGGCGATCCAGAAGAACCTCGGGCCGCTGCTCGACAACATCATCAACTACGATTTCTGGGTGCCGGCGCCGACGCTCGACTTTCCCGGCGTGAAGGATTTCCTCGCGCGCTACCAGGAAGCGGCCAAGGGCAAGGGGGTCGACCCGCTCGGACACTATCTGCCGCCCTATGCCTACGCCTACATGCAGGTGCTCGCGCAGTCGGTCGAAGCGGTGAAGGGCCTCGACCAGGCGAAGCTCGCCGCCTACATGCACAGGCACACCTTCGACACCGTGGTCGGCAAGGTCAAGTTCGGCAGGAATGGCGAGTGGGCCAAAAGCCGCGTGCTGATGGTCCAGTTCCGCGGCGTGCAGCCGAACAACCTGGAGCAATTCACCAAGCCCGGCACGCGGATCGTGCTCTATCCGAAAGCCTGGAAATCGGGCGACATCGTCTACCCGTACGCTAAGTAACAAGCCGCGCCCGCAAGAGCCCGTGCGACGGTGCTGTCCGTTGACCTCTTCGCCAACGCCGTCGTCTCGGGGCTCCTGCTAGGCGGCTTTTACGCCGCCGTATCGATCGGGCTGGCCATCGCCTTTGGCCAGCTCGATATCGTCAACATTGCCCACCCGGCGTTCGTCATCGCGGGCTCCTACACGGCCTACATCCTCAACAGCCGGTTCGGGCTCGACCCGGTGCTCATCGGCCTGCTGGCGACGCCGGTGTTCTTCTTCGTCGGCGCGGGCATCTACCGCGTGTACTACGCCGCGTTCGAGCGCACCGGACAGGAGTCGCTCTCGGGGCTGGCGTTCTTCTTCGGCATCATGTTCATCATCGAGGTGCTGCTCAACTTGACCTACGGCGTCGACTACCGCCTGGTGAGCGCACCCTACATCGGCCAGAGCATCGACATCGGTTTCGTCGGCCTGCCCTACCGCATGCTGGTTCCCTTCTGCGTCGCCGCCGCGCTCACGGCCGGCGTCTACCTCTACCTTTCGCGCACCTTCATGGGCCGCGCGATCCTTGCCGTCGCGCAGGACCGGCTCGCGCTGCAGCTGATGGGCGCGGATCCGGTGAAGATCAAGCAGTTCGCCTTCGGGCTGGCGATCGCCACCACCGCCATCGCGGGCGCGCTGCTGATCATCATCGGCCCGGTCGAGCCTTCGGCGGGGCGACAGTACATCGGGCGCGTGTTTGCCATCGTGGTGCTGGGCGGCATGGGCAGCATCCCCGGAATGGCGATCGCCGCCGTGCTGCTCGGAGTGGTCGAGACCATGGTCGGCACCTTCATGGGCCCCTCGTGGTCGCCGGCCGTGTCCTTCGGCGTCCTGCTGCTCACGCTCGCGCTGCGCCCATCCGGGCTGTTCGGAAGGAAGTGATGAAAGGCCGCGCCTTCTGGGTCACCATGGCCGCCGCGCTCATCGCCGGCCTGCTGCTGACGCATTTCGTCACCAACGAGTACTACTTCAACGCGCTGTACGTGATCCTGCAGGCCACCATCATGGCGGTGGCGTGGAACATCCTGGGCGGCTTCACCGGCTACGTAAACTTCGGCAGCGCCGGATTCTTCGCACTCGGCGCCTACACCAGCATTGCGCTCGGCAAGGCCTTCGGCCAGGACCTGCCCTTGCCGTATATGATCCTGGCCGCCGCCCTGGTCTGCGGGCTCATCGGCCTGTCGGTCGGCTACCTCACGCTTCGCCTGAAGGGGGTGTATTTTGCGATCGCGACCCTGGCGATGGCGATCGTGTTCGAAACGCTGATGAATAACTGGTCATACGTCGGCGGCGCACGCGGCGCCTACATCCTCACCCCGGACCGCCACTTGTGGTTCAACAGCTATATCCAGATGCTGTTCATGCTGATGCTGCTGCTGACGCTCGGCTCGATCGCCGTCTCGCGCGCGCTGAACGCCTCGCGCCTCGGGCGCGGCCTGGCCGCGATCCGTGACGACGAGGTTGCCGCGGAGTGCGCGGGCGTTCCCACGCTGCGGCTCAAGCTCATCTCCGCCACCATCATGGGCGCGATGATGGGAGTGGCGGGCGCGCCCTACCCGTACTTCGTGACCTTCGTCGACCCGGCTTCGGCCTTCAGCCTGTTCATTGCCGTGAACGCAATCGCGATGCCGATGATCGGCGGCACGGCGCACTGGATCGGCCCGGTGATCGGCGCCCTGCTGGTCGGCACCGCGCAGCAGGTGATCACGGTCACCGTGTCCTCCGAGCTCAACGTGCTGTTCGTCGGCCTCATGCTGGTCGTGTTCATCAGCCTGGCGCCCCGCGGCATCGTCGGCCTGGTACAGAAGTTCCGGGCAAGGCGCGTGCAATGAGCCGGCCCGTGCTAAGCGTCTGCGGCGTCACCAAGCGCTTCGGCGGCTTCGTCGCGCTGCAGAACGTGGACGTGCACGTAAACGCCGGCGAGCGTCTGGGGCTCATCGGGCCGAACGGCTCGGGCAAGACCACGCTCATCAACTGCATCTCGGGCGCGCTGTTCAACGACGAGGGTTCGATCGAGTTCGAGGGCCGCAACATCACGCGCATGCCGGCCCATCAGCGGGCGCGCCTGGGCGTCGCGCGCAGCTTCCAGATCCCGAAGCCCTTCCGCAGCATGTCGGTGCTCGAGAATCTGTGCGTGCCGCTCGAGTACGCGGCCTGGTCGCGCTCCGAGCGCCGGCGCATCACGGACGAGGCGATGGAGCTGCTGCAGCAGATCGGCCTCAAGCAACGCGCGCACGAGAATTCGGCCGGACTGACCCAGGTCGACATGCGAAAGCTGGAACTGGCGCGCGCTTTGGCCGCGAAACCGCGCCTGCTGGTGTCGGACGAAGCGATGGCGGGGCTGTCGAGCGCGGAGGTGGACGAGATCCTCGAGATTCTGCTCGCGCTCAACCGGCGCGGTGTAGCGGTCATCATGATCGAGCACATCATGCGCGCCGTAATGCGCTTCTCCGAACGCATCGTAGTGCTGGACGCGG
>JBOIFB010000288.1:0-3530 GCA_050741415.1 Burkholderiales bacterium
GGCTGATAGATGGATCAATTTCCCCACACTTCGGGAGATTGCAACCCTTGAACTCGCAGATATTTTGGCGATGAGGAACATGACCTCCTTCGCCTTGCTGAGTAGTGCGCTAGTATGTTGGCTGCCCGGGAACCGTGATACCGGCGCATTGGAGGCCCTCCGGGACGGGCTCGAAACGCATGCTGGGCAGATTGCAGCCTATTGCTCAATGAGGCGTGTTGATTTTCACAAGCAAGGGACCCCTGGCGGCAGAATTTTTCACGAGCATGCCCCCCTCTGAGGGGTGAGTTTTTCACGAGCATGCCCCCCCCGAGGTGGGGCAGTTTTTCACGACCTTGCCCCCCTCTATTGGCGAAGTTTTTCACGAGGATGCCCCCCTCGCGTGAGCCACGTGACCGACGGGTATGACCGCCTCCGGAACCGGCTGAAGCGCCGGCAAAGGAGGAGGAATGTATCGGGAGGTCAGAATGACAGAAGCGAAGGAAGTGTTGCGATTGTGGTTGGCGCGCACAGGCAAGAAGCGCATCGCCGCGCAGCTCGGAATCGATGTGAAGACGGTGCGGCGCTATGCGCGGGCGGCACTGGCGGTAGGATTGCGCCAAGGGGAGACGCTGCCGTTGCTCAGCGACGAGATGGTCGCGGCGGTCCTGCAGCGGGTGCGCGCCGTGCCGGCGCGCGAGCACGGGGAGGCGTGGGCGCGCTGCGAGCAGGCCCGCACACCTATCGAGCAGTGGTTGAAGGCCGATGTACGGCTGACCAAGTGTCAGCGGCTGCTGCGACGCCAGGGCGTGGAGATTCCCTACGGCACGCTCTACCGCTTTGCGGTGCAAGAGCTGGGCTTCGGTGGCCCCGAGGTGACCGTGCCGGTGGCGGACGGCGAGCCGGGCCAGGAGCTGCAGCTCGACACCGGCTGGATGACGCTGCTCGAAGCCGACGAGAGTGGGAAGCGGCGGCGGTTCAAGGCATTCATTTTCACGCCCAACGTGTCACGCTACCGCTTCGTGTATCCGGTGTTTCGCGAGCGCACCGAGGACGCGATCGCGGCCTGCGAGGCGGCCTGGGAGTTCTACGGCGGCGTGTTCCGGGTGCTGATCCCGGACAATACGAAGGCCATCGTACAGACGGCAGATCCGCTGGAGCCGCTGCTCAACGAGGTCTTCCTGGAGTACGCGCAGGCGCGTGGCTTCCACATTGACCCGGCGCGAGTGCGCAAACCCAAGGATAAGGGGCGGGTCGAAAAAAGTGTGCGGGATACGCGCGACGACTGCTTCGGTGGCGAGCAGCTGTGGGCGCTGGAGCAGGCGAGTGAGCACGCTCTGCACTGGGCGCGCAGCGAGTACGGCATGCGGCGCCACTCGACCACGCAGCGGCTGCCGCGCGAGCACTTCGAGGGCGTGGAAGCAGCGCACCTGCTGCCCGCACCGACCAGCGCCTACGACGTGCCTACGTGGACTGAGCCCAAGGTTGGGCGCGATCACCTGGCACAGGTGGTGCGCGCCCTGTACTCGCTGCCGACGCGGTGGATCGGCACACGGCTGCGCGCGCGCGCCGATCGCGCTACCGTGCGCTTCTACTTCCGCGGCGAGCTGATCAAGACGCACCCGCGCAAGCAGCCGGGCGAGCGCAGCATCGACCCGTCTGACTTCCCCGACGAGAAGCGCCCGTACGCCATGCGGGACATCGCCTACCTGCAGAGCCAGGCCACGGCGTGTGGGCCGGCGGTGGGCTGGTACGCCGCAGCCCTGCTGGCGGGTCCGCTGCCGTGGACCCGCATGCGCCGGGTCTACGCGTTGCTGCGTTTGGTGCGCCGCTACGGGGAGGCGCGGGTGGAGGCCAGCTGCACCACCGCGCTGGCGCACCGGATGTTCAACGTGCACCGTCTGGAAAACATGCTCAAGCATCCGGCGCCGCCGGCGCCGAGTGCACCGAGCCGCCCACCGCCACCGGCGCGCTACCTGCGTGACCCGCAGCAGTACGCCCTGCGTGCCGCGCCACCTCACGCCCCGAGCCAACTCCCGCTGCCGCTGACCGAGGCGCCCTCGGGAGCACGCTCATGAGCCCGCGCGACCCGATTTCTCCCGATCTGATCGCCGTGCTGCGCCGGCTCAAACTCGGCCGCATTCTGGACACCCTCCCCGATCGTCTGACCCTGGCCCGGCAGCAAAAGCTGGCGCACCAAGATCTGCTGCTCATGGTGCTCAGTGACGAGGTGACGCGCCGCGACAGCGCGGCGGCCGAGGGGCGCGCCCACAAGGCCCAGCTCGATCCGAGCATGCAACTGGAGCACTGGGATCCCACGGCCAAGGTCACCTACGATCAGGCGCTGTTCAACGAGCTCACCTCGTTGCGCTTCCTGGAGGTGCACGCCCACATCACCATCGTCGGCCCGGTCGGTGTGGGCAAAACCTTTCTCGGACATGCTCTCGGACACATCGCCGCGCGCCGCCGTTACTCGGTGCTGGCCGAGACGGTCGACCATCTGCTGGAGACCCTGCGCCACGCCCGTCTCGATCACAGCCACGAAGCGGAGCTACGCAAGCGGCTCGCCGTCGATTTGCTGCTCATCGATGACTTTGGCATTGAGGCCATGACGGCGGAAGAGAGCCGTGACATCTACACGCTGATGACCGAGCGCCATCGCCGCGCCTCCATGATCGTGATCTCGAACCGCGGTCCCGATGAGTGGCTGGCCACCTTTGCCGATCCCGTTCGGGCGCAAGCCGCGATCGATCGTTTCACCTCCAACGCGTACGATCTGGTGATCGACGGCGAGTCCTACCGACCGCGGCAGAAACCGACCTTCGATCGTAGGCGCAAGGGCGAGGCATGACGAGAGGCTGGGTAGGCGCACGCGCGAGCGCCATCGAGAGGTTATCCACAGCGGGGCCTCGGCGCGCCTGGGGGGCCGTTTGGAAGGCCCCGGTCATGGGCGCGCCGAGAAAGGTAGGCCCCGCTGTGGATAACCCGCCGACATTGGGGGTACGCGCGGCCGTTCCATCGCGCGCCACGCGTGCACCGCCGAGCGCTTCTCACCGAGGCGAGAATGCGGTACTCAAGCATGCAGACTGAGAAGGAGAACGATCGGACAACCAAACACCCACGCAATCACGTGTGCCACATGAGGGGGGGGCATGCTCGTGAAAAACGGGGGTCCCTTCCTAGTGAAAACCGACAAGAACCTCTTGCGGGACTTTTCAATAGTGAAACGAAGCTTTGCGACGACGTTTGGCGCATTGTCGTAACCCAAGAAGCCGGCAGAGCGCTTTTCGGCGCCCAAGCGATATGCCGGCTCTCGGTTTCAACCGATTTACGCCCTCCGACCTACAAATTTTGCTGGTCGACCTACATGGGATGTAGGTCTCCAAAGCCGCTGCCGTCATTCGAGCCGAAAAACCGCTTGCCGGGCCTATGATCGGCGTTTGGCGCGAATCCTGCTCGATATCTCGGGCATGGAAACGTCGATCCGACAGAGTGGCAGGGCCTGGCAAGCCCTCCTGGTCACCGGCAGCGCTGCGCTTTGCCTGACGGTG
>JBOIFB010000289.1:0-3511 GCA_050741415.1 Burkholderiales bacterium
ATCTATCCCAGCGCGGGGATGGGGGCCGCGTGCGCGGCGCTCGAGGCGGCCTACGGCTGGCTCTTGAAGAAAGGCTCGCTCGAAGGTTCGCCCGTGCCGGCGTTCGACATGGCGCGCCTGCACGAGCTGGTCGGCTTCGCCGATGTGTGGGATTTCGAGCGGCGCCACGTCGAGCGGCAGGACTGACGCGGGCGAGGGTGCGGCGTGAACATCTGGGTCGACGCCGACGCCTGTCCGCTGGTGATCAAGGAGATCCTGTACTGGGCCGCCGAGCGGGCGCAGGTTTCGCTCACGCTGGTGGCGAACAAGCTGCTCGCCACGCCGCGCTCGAAGTTCGTGCGCGCGATCCAGGTCGGGCGCGGGTTCGACGTGGCGGACGCGGAGATCGCGCGCCGGGTGGAGACGGGGGACCTGGTGGTGACGGCGGACGTGCCGCTCGCGGCGCAGGTGATCGAGCGCGGCGGGCATGCGCTCAATCCGCGCGGGGAGTTCTACTCGCCGGACAATATCCGCGAGCGGCTGGCGATGCGCGACTTGCTGGAGAAGCTGCGCGAGACGGGGGTGCAGACCGGAGGGCCCGAGCCGCTCGGGCAGGCCGACCGCAAGCGCTTCGCCGATGCGCTCGATCGCTTCCTAGCCCGGCGCGCGAAGAAAAATGGGGTCTGACCCCCTTTTTGCCCTGACCCCGTTTCGAATCCAAAGCGGGGGTAAGCTTTCCGGGGTCCGTAGCGGCCGAGGCGGACCGAAGGAGGGACCATGACATTCGACTGGTCGGGTCTGCGCGAGCCTGCGCCGGGGACTCTGGTAGCGGCGCGAGGGGTGGCGCATTGGGCGCTGCAGTGGGCGAGCAAGGCGGCGCGCGCGAATCTGGCGCCGGCGCCGGACGACAGCCACAGCGCGCTTGCCTGGGAAGCGGGGCTGGAGGCGCTAGTGAGCGCTCCCCTCGCGAAGGGTGCCCGGGTCGGGCTGCAGCTCGCGACGCTCGGGCTGATCGTGACGCACGAGGGCAAGGCGGAGCTGCTGAAGCTCGAGGGCTGCACGCCGCGCACGGTCGACGACTGGCTCGACTTGAAGCTCAAGGCGCAGGGGCTCAAGGCCGCCTCGGCGGCCAGGCTGCCCTACGCGGTCGCGCCGCGCGAGCTGAAGAACGATCCGGGGCTCGCGGCGCTCGCGCGCTGGTTCGCGGCGGCGGCGGAGGTGCTGGAGGAGGTGCGCGCCAGGCGCTCGGATCTGCGGCCGAGCGCGGTGGTGTGCTGGCCGCACCACTTCGACATCGCGCTCGTGCTGCCGCTCAGCCCGCGCGCGGGCGATTCGGCGCGCTCGGTCGGGGTCGGCGTCTCGCCGGGCGACGAGTACTACCCGCAGCCCTACGCGTACGTGAGCCCATCCCCCGCGCCCAAGGCGCGGCAGCTGCCGGCGCTGCCGCCGGGGGGACACTGGCACACGAAGGATTTTTTCGGCGCCGTGGCGACCGCGGAGGCGCTGCTCAGGGAACGCGATCCGCGCGCGGCGCTGCTGGCGGTGATCGAGGCGGCGTTCGAAGCCGAGCGGAGGTGGCTCGATCGCTGACGGGAAAACGTGGTCTGACCCCGTTTTCATGACCCCGTTTTCAGGCGAGCGCGTGCTCGCGCTCGATTTCCATCAGGCGCCGGATGCGCTCGGTGGTGGAGGGGTGGGTGAGCAGCCAGCCCGGCGCGCGCGCCATGAAGATGCGCTGCATCCAGCCGGCGCGCTGGCGCTCGAGCTTGGCGAGCGCCGAGGCGAGGCCGCCCGGATCGCCGGTGAGCTCGACCGCCGCCGCGTCGGCGTCGTACTCGCGCGTGCGCGAGAGCGCGAGCTGCAGCAGGCTCGAGATCGCGGGCGCGAAGAGCAGCAGCGCGATCGCCGCGAGCGGCATGCCGCGGCCGGTGAACAGCCACACCGGGATGAGAATGAAGAGCAGCATCCGGCCGGCGAACGACATGAGCGAAGTCATGCGCGCGACCACGGCGGCCAGGGTCATGACCCAGACGTCGTGCGCGCGCACGTGCGAGAGCTCGTGCGCCAATACTCCTGCCATCTCGCGCGGCTCGAGCCCGGCGAGCAGGCCGTCGGTGAGTGCGATCGCGGGGTTCTCGTGGCTGCCCGCGGCGAAGGCGTTCAACACCGGCGCCGGCACGCGGTAAAGGCGCGGCGTGCGCGCCAATCCGGCACGCTGGGCGAGCAGCGCGACCAGGCGGTACAACCCGGCGCATGCTCCGGCGCGAGCGGCTGCGCGCGCGTCAGGCGCAGGATCATTTCGGACGAGCCGCCGATGCGTAGCAACGCGAAAAGGGGTCCGAGCATCGCGGCCCAGAGCCCGACGGGACCGAACAGGGTCCAACCGAGAAAACCGGCCAGCGCGGCCATCGCCGCCAGCAGAGCGATCGACTGGAGGGCGTTGCGCAGCCGGTGAGAGGTGCCGAGAGGAGTTGTCATACCCGAATAGACAACCAAATTTGGTAAGAGTGCAAATTTTAAATATATTGGAACTCAAGCACTTAATATCGAAATCAGGCCTGTCGCTCGTCCGTATCTTGACTTCGGTCAATCGACCGAATTATAGTTTTGCTGAAGTGAGGGAGCAACATGGCTTTGGCGGCAGCACCACTCGATACACGGATCGCACTACTGGATGCGGCGCGGCAGGTGCTGCACGAGCGCGGCTACGCTGCTCTGTCTACGCGCGAAGTGGCGACCGCCGCCAGCGTGCCGCTGAGCCAGATCCACTACCACTTCGGCTCAAAGCAAGGCCTAGTGCTCGCGCTGTTCGAATACTTGAACGCGCAGTTGTTCGACCGCCAGCAGGCGCTGTTCGGCGATCCGGCGCTCAGCTTCGCCGATCAATGGGACCGCGCCTGCGCCTACCTCGACGACGATCTCGCCTCGGGCTTCGTGCGAATCATGCACGAGCTCTCGGCCGCGGGCTGGGCCGACCCCGACGTGGGCGCGGTGGTGCGCAAATCGCTGTCGGGCTGGGTCGGGCTGGTCGCCGAGGTGACGCGCAAGTTCGAGCAGAAGGTGGGCGGTTTCGGCCCGCTCTCGGCTGAGGACGTGGGCGCGCTGGTGTCGAACGCGTTCATCGGCGCCGAAAGCCTGGTGCTGGCGGGAATCGAGCGGGACGGATTTCCGCTGCGCGAAGCGCTGCGCCGCGTCGGTGCGCTGATCCGGATGCTCGAGCAGCGCTGATTCCAACAGAGGAGGATGTATGAAAGTCATCGGCTTCGTGTACGGCGTGGTCAGCTACGTGATATTTCTCGTTTCGTTCCTTTACGCGATCGGATTCATCGGCAACCTGGCGGTGCCGAAGTCGATCGATTCAGGGCCGAGCGGGCCGCTCGGCCAGGCGCTGCTGGTCAACGTGCTGCTGCTCGGGCTGTTCGCGCTCCAGCACAGCGTGATGGCGCGCCCCGCCTTCAAGGCGTGGTGGACCAGGCTCGTTCCGAAAGCGGTCGAGCGCAGCACCTACGTGCTGTTCGCGAGCCTGCTGCTT